>NZ_JBFAXL010000041.1:0-87163 GCF_040680795.1 Streptomyces sp. NPDC051976 | reverse complement strand
TAGGGGCGCGGGGAACTGCGCGACCAGCCCATGACCGGGCTGCAGGTCACCACCGGCCCCAATGGGGCAGACGCGTTGTCTCCCGACCACCGGCCAGGTGGGGGCTGAGCGCGCAGTTCCCCGCGCCCCTGTAGGGCACCGACCTCCGCCAGCGCAGCGCACCTTCCCCGCGCCCCTGTAGGGCACCGTCCTCCGCCAGCGCAGCGCGCGTCCCCGCGCCCCTTCGGGGCACGACCTACGCAAGGGCATCGACGTCCCGAAATGACGGCCAGGTATCGCGAATATTGCGAAGAGCCATCGTCTTTTTGCGCAGACTCATGGACTTACTGCGACGCGACTCGTAGTCTCTCCCCGCCTGGCCGGGTGCAACTCCCCCCTCCGCCCCCCTGACCCCGCAAGGACGTGTGCCTGTGTCGCACCTACCGCACAGCCATGAGCCAACCCCCCTACGCAGCCACCGACTCAGACGGCGCGGCACCGCGGCGGTGCTGTCGTTCGCGGTGGCCGCGGCGGCCGCGCTGACCGCTGTGACATTGGCGAACGCGCCCGCGGCGCATGCCGCGGGCGTGCCCGCGCCGTCGCCGATCGGCATCTCCGGGCGCGGCGCGAACGTGCCGTTCAAGGAGCTGGAGGCGGAGTACGCCGCCACCAACGGCACGCTGATCGGGCCCGACCGGTACTACGGCCACCTGCCGTCGGAGGCGTCCGGCCGCCAGGCGGTCACCCTCAACGCGGTGGGCCAGTACGTCGAGTTCACCCTCACCGCCCCGGCGAACGCGATGTCGCTGCGGTACAGCATCCCGGACACCTCCGACGGCAAGGGCCGCGACGCAGCCCTGGACGTACAGGTCAACGGCTCGTCGGTGAAGACGCTGCCTGTGACGTCCAAGTACAGCTGGTACTACGGGGGTTATCCGTTCAACAACAACCCCGGTGACTCCAACCCGCACCACTTCTACGACGAGGCGCGGACCATGTTCGGGTCCACCCTCCCGACCGGCACCAAGGTGCGGGTGCAGGTCACCTCGACCGCCCAGTCGCCGTCCTTCACCATCGACCTGGCCGACTTCGAGCAGGTCGCGGCGCCGATCACGCAGCCCGCGGGCTCGATCAACGCCGTCACCGACTACGGCGTCGACCCGACAGGTGCCACCGACTCCACCGCGAAGATGCAGGCCGCGGTCAACGCGGGCCAGGCACAGGGCAAGACGGTCTACATCCCGCAGGGCACGTACACCCTCTACGACCATGTGGTGGTGGACGGGGTGACCGTGCAGGGCGCCGGTCCCTGGTACACCGTCTTCGGCGGCCGCGACCCGGTCAACCGCAACCGCGCGGCGGGCTTCTACGGCAAGTACGTGTCCGGCGGCGGCTACACCGGGCCGATCCGCCCGCAGGAGGCCGGCGGCCCGAGCAAGAACGTGACGCTCAAGGACTTCGCCATCATCGGCGACATCCAGGAGCGGGTCGACGACGACCAGGTCAACGGCATCGGCGGCGCCATGTCGAACTCGACCGTGGACGACCTGTGGATCCAGCACGTCAAGGTCGGCGCCTGGATGGACGGTCCGATGGACCACTTCACCATCAAGAACAGCCGCATCCTCGACACGACCGCCGACGGCGTCAACTTCCACACCGGGGTGACCAACTCCACCGTCACCAACACCTTCGTGCGGAACACCGGTGACGACGGCCTCGCCTCCTGGCCGCAGAACGTGCCGAACGTCAGTGACAGCTTCGACCACGACACCGTGGTGCTGCCGATCCTGGCGAACAACGTCGTCACGTACGGCGGCAAGGACTTCAATCTGTCCGACAACGTCATGGCCGACACCATCACCAACGGCGGCGGCCTGCACATCGCCAACCGCTACCCCGGCGTCAACTCCGGTTCCGGCACGGCGGTCTCGGGCACCATCACCGCGGCCCGCAACACCCTGATCCGCGCCGGGAACAGCGACTTCAACTGGAACTTCGGCGTCGGCGCCATCTGGTTCGACGGGCTCAACGAACCGATCAGCGGCGCGACGATCAACGTCTCCGACACCGACATCCTGGACAGCTCCTACGAGGCGATCCAGACCATCGAGGGCGGTGTCAGCGGCGTCAACATGACCAATGTGAACATCGACGGGGCCGGCACCTACGCCATCCAGGCGCAGGCCAACGCGACGATGAAGTTCACCAACGTGAAGGCGAAGAACATCGCGCAGGCCGCGACACCGATCCACAACTGCGTGGGCACCGGCTTCGCGATCACCGACGGCGGCGGCAACTCCGGCTGGAACACGGGCACGACCTGCACCGGCACCTGGCCCACCCCGGTGTGGACGAACGGCGGCGTGCCGACCGGCGGTGGCGGCGGTACGACCCCGCCCACCACACCGCCGACGACCCCGCCCACCACTCCCCCGACCACTCCGCCCACCACACCGCCGACGGTCCCGCCGAACGGCAACCTGGCCCAGGGCCACGCCACCACGGCCTCGTCGTCCGTGCAGAACTACACGGGGGCGAACGCCGTCGACGGCAACGCGAGCACGTACTGGGAGAGCAACAGCAACGCCTTCCCGCAGAACCTCACCGTCGACCTGGGCTCCGCGCAGTCGATCGGCAAGGTGACGCTGAAGCTCCCGCCGGCCACCGACTGGGCGACCCGCACCGAGACGCTGGCGGTCCAGGGCTCCACGGACAACTCCAACTGGAACACCCTGAAGGGCTCCGGCGGCGTCACCTTCAACCCGTCGTCGGGCAACACGGCCACGCTCACCTTCGCGGCGGCCACCGCCCGCTACGTCCGGCTGGCCATCACGGGCAACGACGGCTGGCCCGCGGGCCAGATCGCGGAGTTCGAGGTGTACGCGGCCGACGGCACCCCGCCCACCACGCCTCCGCCGACCACCCCGCCGCCCACCACCCCGCCGGCCGGCACCAACCTGGCCCAGGGGCAGCCCGCCTCCGACACCGGGCACACGGACGTCTACGTGGCCTCCCACGCGGTGGACGGCAACGCCGACAGCTACTGGGAGAGCACCGACAGCGCCTTCCCGCAGTCCCTGACCGTCGACCTCGGCGCGTCGCGGACCGTCGGCCGCCTCGTCCTCAAGCTCCCCCCGAGCTGGGGCACCCGTACCGAGACCCTCAGCGTCCTCGGGTCCACCGACAACTCCTCGTACACCACGCTCAAGTCCTCGGCGGGATACACCTTCGACCCCTCCTCGGGCGACAGCGTCACCATCACCCTGACCCCGACCAGCACCCGCTACCTGCGGCTGACCTTCACCGCCAACACCGGCTGGCCGGCGGGCCAGCTCTCCGAACTGGAGGCGTACGGCTCCTGAGGCCGCCGCCGGGCCGGCCCGCCGTGGGACCGGCCCGGACCGACCTCGCCGCGGGCCGGGGTGACGATCTAGGGTCGCTCCCATGGAATACCGTCACCTCGGCCGCAGCGGCCTGATGATCAGCGAGATCGCCTACGGAAACTGGCTCACCCACGGCTCCCAGGTCGAGGAGGACGCCGCCACCGCCTGTGTGCGGGCGGCGCTCGACGCGGGGATCACCACCTTCGACACCGCCGACGTCTACGCGCAGACCCGCGCCGAGTCGGTACTGGGCCGGGCGCTCAAGGGCGAGCGCCGCGAGGGCCTGGAGATCCTCACCAAGGTCTACTGGCCGACGGGCCCCGGTCACAACGACCGGGGCCTGTCGCGCAAGCACATCATGGAATCGATCGACAACTCCCTGCGGCGGCTGCAGACCGACCATGTCGACGTCTACCAGGCGCACCGCTTCGACCGGTTCACGCCGCTGGAGGAGACGATGGAGGCGTTCGCCGACGTCGTGCACTCCGGCAAGGCGCACTACATCGGTGTCTCGGAGTGGACCGCGGACGAGATCCGCCGCGGCCACGCGCTCGCCCGCGAGCTGCGCATCTCACTGGTCTCCAACCAGCCGCAGTACTCCGCGCTCTGGCGGGTCATCGAGGGCGAGGTCGTCCCCGCCTCGGCGGAGCTGGGCATCGGCCAGATCGTCTTCTCGCCGATCGCGCAGGGCGTGCTGACCGGCAAGTACGTGCCCGGGCAGCAGCCGCCCGAGGGGTCGCGCGCGACCGACGACAAGGGCGGCGCGGACATGATCGGCCGCTTCATGCGCGACGAGGTGCTGGAGCGGGTGCAGCAGCTGCACCCGCTGGCCGCGGACGCCGGGCTGAGCCTGGCCCAGCTCGCCGTCGCCTGGGTGCTGCAGAACCCGAACGTCTCGGCGGCGATCGTCGGTGCCTCGCGCCCCGAGCAGGTCACCGAGAACGTGAGGGCCGCCGGTGTGAAGCTCGACGCCGACCTGCTGGCGAAGATGGACGCGGTCCTCGCGCCCGTCGCCGTCACCGACCCTCAGAAGACCCGGCAGAACGCGCCCGCACGGCGTCCGTGACGCCGTATCCGCCCTGCTCATTCCGTACGGCGGCGGGCCCGCTCCGGCCGGGGCGTAGAGTGACTACAGATCTGTAGACGATCTGTGGACAGCTCCACGCACACGGCCGGGCGGGCCCTCGCCGCGCTCCCCGGGGAAGGGCGCGCCCCACGATGACCGCTCCCGACCGGCACCCCGCCGGCGGCCGCCGCCTCGCGGTGCGCCGCCCCTCCGCGCGCCGCGCGCTGCCGCCGGTCGTCCTCGCCCTCCTGCTCGGCCTGCTCGCCTGGTTCGTGACCTGGCGCGGCGGCGTCCCGTACGGCGTGGACACCGGTCCGCACCGCTGGTCGGTCGCGCACCGGCCGTCGGCGATGGTGACGACGGCCCGCGCCGTCACCGATCTGGGCACCGGTCCGGTCCCCTATCTCGCGGCGGCGCTCGGCGGCTGGCTGGGGGGCGGCCCGGGCGCCGGGAGGCGGCGCAGAGCGGTGACCGTGCTGCTCGCGGTGGCCGTCCTGGCGGTCGGGCAGCTGTTGCGCAGCGCGCTGATGCTGGCCGTGCACCGGGCGCGCCCGCCGGCCGCGGACTGGGCGGTGCACGCCTCGGGCCACGCCTTCCCCTCGGGCCATACGGCGAGCAGCGCGATGGCCGCCGGACTACTGGCCTGGGGACTGCTGCGCGCGCTGCCCGGAAGGCCGGGGCAGGTGCTGGCCGGGGTGTCCGTGCTGCTCGCCGCGGCCGTCGGCTGCTCCCGGGTGTACCTGGGCGTGCACTGGCCGACCGACGTGCTGGGCGGCTGGCTGTTCGCCGCCTGCTGGCTCTGCCTGACGCTGCCGCCGCTCACCGCGTTCGTCCGGCGCGGCGGCCCGGAGCCGGAGCCGGAAGGCACGACCGGATCCGACCCGCCCGAAGCGGACTCGGCTCAGACGGACACGCCGTGGGAGCGCAGATAGGCCAGCGGGTCGATGTCGTCGCCGTAGACGGGTCCGGTCCTGATCTCGAAGTGCAGATGCGGCCCTGTGGCGTTGCCGGTCGATCCCGAACGGCCGATCCGCTGACCCGAGTTGACCTTCTGGCCCACCTTCACGGAGATCTGCGACAGATGCCCGTACTGGCTGTAGCGGCCGTCGGCGTGGTGGATGACGATCTGGTAGCCGTACGCGCCGCCCCAGCCCGCCGAGACCACGGTGCCCGCGGCCACCGACTTCACGCTGGTGCCGGTGCCGACCAGGAAGTCGACGCCGGTGTGGTAGCCGCTGGCCCAGTGCGCGCCGGAGGCGTGGTACGGCGTGCCGATCGGCGCGCCGCTGACCGGCAGGGTGTACGCGGTGTGTGACGGTGCGTCAGCGGGCTTGGCCGTACGCTCCAGGGTGCGGGTCCCGGCGGGCGCCACGGACTTCTTGGGCGCGGTGGCCGTACGCGGCCTGGCCTGCGGCGCGGGCGCCGGCTTCGTGTGCGGGGCGGTGAGCGCGAGCCGCTGGCCGGGCAGGATCAGGTCCGGGTCGTCGCCGACGACCGCGCGGTTGTCGGCGTAGAGCCGGGGCCAGCCGCCCGTGACGTGGTGGTCGGCGGCGATGCCGGAGAGCGTGTCGCCGGGCACCACCACATAGTTGTGGGCGGCGGCCGGCGCGGTGTGCGCCTGCGCCGGGTGCGAGGCCGGGTGCGTGGCGGGATGTGTGCTCGGGTGCGAGGTCTTCAGCGGTGTCTCGCGCGCGGACAGCGGCCGTACCTTCGCCGCGGGCACCGTCACCGTGTGCGAGGCGGTCGCGGCCTCCCGGGTGAGTCCGGCACGTACCGAGCAGACCGGCCAGGCGCCGGGGCCCTGGCTGCGCAGCACCCGCTCGGCCACCGCGATCTGCTGGTTCTTCGACGCCAGGTCGGCGCGCGGCGCGTAGACCGTACCGCCGAAGGACTTCCAGGTGCTGGCGGCGAACTGCAGGCCGCCGTAGTACCCGTTGCCGGTGTTGATCTTCCAGTTGCCCGAGGACTCGCAGTTGGCGACCTTGTCCCAGACGCTCCCGGCCGCCGCGTGCGCGCTGCTCAGCCCGATCAGGGGGAGCGCGAGACCGGCGCCGCCCGCGGTGACGGTGAGGGATGCCTGCGACACCCTGCTGGGACGGTAGCGGCGGTGGCGTCCGCGTAAGGGCATGGCACGAGTCCTTCCAGGACCGGCCGTACGGGCCTTGGCTGCCGTACAGGCCGTGGGCTGCCGAACGCCCGCAATACGGGCGCGCCAAAGATAGGCCCCCCGCATAGTCCCCCACAAGAGTGACCGCAAGAGTGCGCTGCGTCGCGATACCGGCGGCGCCGGGGCGCACACACGCCTCGGTACGCTCATCCGATGATCGACTCAACGAGCACCGCCGCCACCGGCGGCGTCAGCGGCACCGCGGGACCCACCGTCAACGTCGGCATCGTCGGAGTGGGCAACTGCGCGTCGTCCCTGGTCCAGGGCGTGCGGTTCTACGCGGACGCCGGGACCGGCGAGGACACCGCACCCGCCGGGCTCACCCACCCGGTGCTGGCGGGCTACGCCGTCTCCGACATCCGCTTCACCTCCGCCTTCGACGTGGACACCGCGAAAACCGGCCTCGACCTGTCCGAGGCGATCTGGGCGGAGCCGAACAACTCCCGGGCCTTCGCCGAGGTCCCGCACCTGGGCGTGCCCGTCACCGAGGGCGCGCTGAGCGACGGGGTCGGCCGCAGCAGCTCCGAGCGGGTGGCCGCCCGCGGCGCCGCGACACTCGACGACATCGTGCGGCGGCTGCGCGAGAGCGGCACCCATGTGCTGGTGAACTTCCTGCCGGTGGGCAGCCAGGCGGCCTCCGAGCTGTACGCCGAGGCCGCGCTGCGGGCCGGGTGCGCCTTCCTCAACTGCATCCCCTCGACGGTGGCGCGCTCACCGCGGTGGGCGGCGGCGTTCGCCGACGCCGGGCTCCCACTGGCCGGGGACGACCTGAAGAGCCAGTTCGGCGCGACCCTGCTGCACCGCGCCCTGGTGGACGTGCTGGCCCGCAACGGCGTACGGCTGCGCAGCACGTACCAGCTGCTGGCGGGCGGCAACATGGACTTCCTCAACATGCAGGACCCGGAGCGGATGGCGACGAAGAAGGCCACCAAGACGCAGGGCGTCTACGGCGGCTCCGGTGAGCGGGCGCCCGCGCATGTCGGGGCGGACTTCGTGCCCTTCCTCGGCGACCGCAAGGTCGCCTTCATCCGGATCGACGGCGAGGGCTTCGGCGGCACCCCGCTGGAGATCGACCTGCGGATGGAGGTCGACGACTCGCCGAGCGCGGCCGGGAACGTCCTGGACGCGGTCCGCTGCCTGAAGGCCGCGCTGGACCGCGGGATCGGCGGTGTGGTGGACCCGGTGGCCGCCGCCGTCATGAAGGCGCCGCCGGTCGCGCTCGACGAGGCGGAGGTCGCGGCCGGGTTGCGCGCACTGTCCGACGGCTGATCAGCGGACGGCGGGCGGCGGCGATGTGACGGACCGTCGGAATATCGGCGGACCGGACCGCGGCACGTCACGCCGGTGGTGATGTGACGGACCGTCGGGAAAACGCCGGATCGGGTCGCGGCACGTCACGCCGGTGGCCGTGTGCCTCATCCGGATGGTCCCCGCCACCGCGCGGTACCGCCGGATGCGTTTTTACGGTGACGCCATGAACGTCTTCCGCCCCCCGCTGTCCCGCCCCGCCCACAGCCGTACCACCCTCGCCACCAGCCTCGCCGTGGGCTGCTGCCTGGCCGCCGCGGCGGTCGCCCTCGCGCCCGCCGCGGTCGCCTCCGGTGACGGCGGGCAGGGCTCGTCGGCCGCCGCCGCGACCTCGGCGCTGGTGGGCGGCCCGCTGCTCTCCGGAGGGGGTGTGGTCTACCAGCCGACCGACGGCGTACCGGCCCCGCCGTCGCTGACCGCGCTGTCGTGGACCATCTCCGACGCGCGGACCGGCCAGGTCTTCGCCGCCAAGGACGCGCACCGCGCGCTGCCGCCCGCCAGCACCCTCAAGACGCTGTTCGCGATCACCGTGCTGCCGCGCTTCCCCGCGACCACCACCCATGTGGTCACCGACGCCGACCTGGCGGGCATCGGCGCGGGCAGCAGCCTGGTCGGTGTCCAGGCCCAGCAGAAGTACACCGTCGCCGACCTGTGGCGCGGGGTCTTCCTCAGCTCGGGCAACGACGCCGTGCACGTACTGGCGCACATGAACGGCTCGGTGGCGCTGACCGTCCGTCAGATGCAGGCCAAGGCACGGATGCTGGGCGCCGACGACACCCATGTGGTCTCCCCCGACGGCTACGACTACCCGGGCCAGGTCTCCTCGGCCTACGACCTGGCGCTCTTCGCCCGCGCGGGCCTGTCCAACCCCGACTTCGCCGGATACGTCTCCACCGCCACCGCCGAGTTCCCCGGCGGCTACGACGCCAAGGGCAACCTGGTGAAGTCCTTCGGCATCCAGAACACCAACCGGCTGCTGACCGGCGCCAACGGTGTCGGGGTGTACCCGGGCATCATCGGGGTCAAGAACGGCTACACCACCAACGCGGGCAACACCCTGGTGGCCGCCGCCCGGCACGGCTCGCGCACCCTGATCGCCACCGTGATGAACCCGCAGTCCGGCCTCCCGCAGGCCGTCTACCACGAGGCGGGCGCCCTGCTGGACTGGGGGTTCAAGGCCGCGGGCAAGGCAGGCTCGGTCGGCACTCTCAACGCCACCAGCGCCGACTACCGCATCGCCACGGGCCACCCGCTGCCCGCGGAGAAGGACACCCACCCCGCTCCGGTCCCGGTCGCCGCCGCCCCGCACACCCCCACCCGCGCGGAGGCCGCGCCCTCCTCCCCCACCGCCTGGTACGTGGGCGGCGCCCTGGCACTGGCCTCCGCCGGCTCGGTGCTGGTACTGCGCCGCCGGTCCTCGGCGAAGACCCGCGGCAACGGCGGGAAGGAGGGGCAGTGACGGCGAAGTAGCGGCGGCAGTACGCTCGGTGGATTGGTGGACCGCAGCGTGCGCGTCCCGGCGCGCCGAAAGGAAGCCGTCCCCGTATGACCCGCCGTAGCACCGGTCCGGTATCCGCATGGGCCGAAGTCCAGCGGCAGCAGCAGCGCCAGCAGGAGGCGGAGCGCCGGGCCTGGGCGCAGCAGGAACGGGAGCGGGAGCGCCGCCAGCGGCAGGCCGAGCGGGCGGCGGCCCGCAGCCACCGGGAGCAGCAGGCCGCCTACCGGCAGCGCCGCGAGGCCGACGCGCGACTGCGCACCGAGGAGCTGGACCGGCGGATGGCCGAGCTCTCCGGGCTGCTGGCGGCCGGCTGCGCCGCGCCGCCCTTCACGCCCGAGGCGCTGATGACGCCGGAGCGGATCGAGCCGTTCGCGCCGGGCCGTCTGGCGGAGCCGGTCCCGATGCCGCACCCGGACGCCTACGCGCCGCCGCAGCGCGGCGGCTGGGGCTTCGGCGGCCGCCAGGAGCGGGAACAGGCCCGCGCCCGGTACGAGGCCGACCTGCGGACCGCGCAGGCCGCCGAGGCCCAGCGGCAGCGGCAACTGGCCGCCTACCAGCGGCAGTACCAGGAGTGGGCGGACCAGCGGCTGGGCGAGATACGCCGGCACAACGCCGAGGTGACGGCCTCGGTCGCCGCGCTGCGCGAGCGCGACCCCGACGCGGTGGTGGAGTATCTGACCGCCGCCCTCTACGCCTCCGGCGCCTGGCCGCAGGACCTGCCCCGCCAGGTGTCCGCGTCCTTCGGCGCCGCCGAGCGCCAACTCGTGCTCAACTGGGAGCTGCCGGGGTACGCCGCGGTCCCCGAGGCGTCCGCGGTCCGGTACATGCCCACCGCGGACCGGGACAAGGACGTCGCGCGGCCGGCCGCCGAGCGCCGCGCCGCGTACCGCGCCCTGCTGGCGGGCTGTGTGCTGCTGGTGCTGCGCGAGCTGTTCGCCGCCGACCGCTTCGACGTCCTCGACTCGGTGGTCCTCAACGGGTTCGTCGACGACACCGACCCGGCCACCGGCCACCGCTCCCAGGTCTTCCTCGCCACCGTCATGGTCACCAGGGCCGAGTTCACGGCGCTGAACCTGGCGCAGGTCGACGCCGAGGAGTGCCTGGTGGGCGCCCTGCGCGGGCAGCTCTCCGCGCGTCCCGACAAGCGGACCCCGGTACGGACCGGCCGGCTGCCCGAGGACGTCGGCCGCGCGGTGGTCACCCACGGCGGGGACGAGGAGCCCGAGCTGTTCTCGATGGACCCGCTGGAGTTCGAGGACCTGGTCGCGGAGCTGTTCCGGGCCATGGGCATGCAGGCGGTGACCACCGAGCGCTCGGGCGACGGCGGGGTGGACGTGGACGCGCTCGATCCCGACCCGATACGGGGCGGCAGGATCGTGGTCCAGGTGAAGCGGTACCGGCACACCGTGCCGCCCACCGCGGTGCGCGACCTCTACGGCACGGTGCAGAGCGAGGGCGCGAACAAGGGGGTGCTGATCACCACCTCGGGCTTCGGCCCCGGCTCGTACACCTTCGCCAGCGGCAAACCGATGACGCTGGTCTCGGGACCCGAACTGGTCCACCTGCTGCACCAGCACGGTCTGCGGGGGCGGCTGGGCGACCCGCGGGGCGAGGACCGCGGCCCCGCACCGGCGCATCCGGCCACCGTGCCGGACATGCCGGGCTTCGACGACTCCGGCGACGCCGACGACTCGGCGAGCGTGCTCGGCATGTGGTGGTCGGGCGACGTCCGCCTCGACGTGTGCGCGCTGGTCTGCGCGGGCGGCCGGGTGCTGGACGACGACCACTTCGTGTTCTTCAACAACCTGCGCACCCCGGACGGCAGTGTGCGGATGATGCCGGGTTCCGGCGAGGACAAGGCCGCGATCTGGGTGGACTTCGACCGGCTCCCGGCGCGCGCCGACCGGGTGGTGCTGGTCGCCGCGATCGACCCGGACGCCGACCCCGGCGCCGACCTCACCGGGTTCACCGACGCCAGGATCCGGCTGACCGACCCCTCGGGGACGGAGGCCGACCGGCTGGACGTCTCCGACGGCAGGCCCGGCGAGACCGCTCTGGTGCTCGGCTCCTTCCGCAGGCGCGCCGACGGCGACTGGCGCTTCGTGGCGGGCGGCAAGGGCTACGCGGGCCCCGGCGGCCTGGTCGCACTGGTCGAGGAGCACGGCATAGCGGTGGAATGACCCCCTGAAGCCCGAAGGGGGGAACAACTTCCCCCACTCGTGTGTTACCTTCACAGCAGCACGTGTCTGCGCCCTGTTTGCGGCGCCCGTGCCGACAGTGAATCCGCACCCCCTTCTCGGCGGTGCCTCTCCTCACCGGCCGCCTTCCGGCATCTGAGCTTTTCCGTCCGTCCGGCCACCGGTGGTCTTCGCGGTTCGTGGAGCGTGTCGTGCCCGCTCACGCCGAAATCCCCGCAAGTCACCCCCGCACGGCGATGCGTCGTGCGCAGAACTTCCGTCCGCGAAAGGACGATCCTCATGACCGAGACTCTCGAACGCCCGCCCGTCCAGCAGAAGTTGCCGGACCGGGTGCTGGGCGTACTCGACCTCAACGGCGGCCACGGCCGCCTCCGTACCCACGGGTGGCAGGCGTCACCCGACGACATCCAGGTGTCGCAGGCCCAGATCCGGCAGGCGGGCCTGCGCAAGGGCGATCTGGTGACCGGTGTCACCGGGCGGCCCGGGGCGCTGGGCCGGGTGGACCTCGTCAACGGTCTGCCCGCCGAATCCCTGCGCGGCCGCCCGCACTTCGCCGACCTCACCCCCCTGCATCCCGGTGAGCGGCTCCGGTTGGAGCACGGCTCCGGCGCGGGCGCCATGGCCGGGCGGGTGATGGACCTGGTCACCCCGGTCGGGAAGGGGCAGCGCGGTCTGATCGTGGCGCCCCCGAAGGCCGGCAAGACCATGGTGCTGCAGAGCATCGCGGCGGCCGTCGCCGCCAACCACCCCGACTGCCATCTCATGGTGGTGCTGCTCGACGAGCGCCCCGAGGAGGTCACCGACATGCGCAGGAGTGTGCGCGGCGAGGTGATCTCCTCCACCTTCGACCAGCCCGCCAAGGTGCACATCGCCGTGGCCGAACTCGCCGTCGAGCGGGCGAAGCGGCTGGTCGAGCAGGGGCAGGACGTGGTGATCCTGCTCGACTCGCTGACCCGGCTGTGCCGGGCGTACAACAACGCGGCCTCGAACAACGGCCGTACGCTCTCCGGCGGTGTCGACGCCGCCGCGCTGCTGGGCCCCAAGCGGCTGTTCGGCGCGGCCCGCACGGCCGAGGAGGGCGGCTCGCTGACCATCCTGGCCACCGCGCTGGTGGACACCGGCTCGCGCGCCGACAACTACTACTACGAGGAGCTGAAGAGCACCGGCAACATGGAGCTGCACCTGGACCGCGCGCTGGCCGAGCGGCGGATCTTCCCGGCCGTGGACGTCACGGTCTCCAGCACCCGCCGCGAGGAACTGCTCATCCCGGCCGCCGAGTTGTCGGTGGTACGCGGCCTGCGCCGCGCGCTGCACGGCCGTGGCGCCCAGTCCGGCCTGGAGGTGCTGCTGGAACGGCTGCGGCAGTCCCCCGACAACGCCGCCTTCCTGCGGCAGATCCAGGCCACGCTGCCCGGCGCCCAGGACTGACCGCCACCGGCCGGAAATTCAGTGGCGACCCGCCGTCCGGCCGCATGATGATCGGCCGGTGGACGACAACTCGCTGGAGGAGCGCTTCCTGCGCGACGGGTTCGTGACGATCGAGGGCGCCTTCCCGGCCGAGACCGCGGCGGCCTGCGCGGACCTGCTGTGGGAGCGGACCGGTTGCGACCCGGACGACCCCGCCACCTGGACGAAGCCGGTGCACTGGGTCCACGACATGGCACAGCCGCCCTTCGTCGAGGCGGCCAACACCCCTGTCCTGCATGCCGCGTTCGACCGGCTGGTGGGCGCGGGCCGCTGGGTGCCGCGGCCGTCACTGGGGTCGTTCCCACTGCGCTTCCCGCACCCGGAGGAGCCGGACGACGCGGGCTGGCACATCGAGGGCAGCTATCTGCCGCCCGGCGCGAACTGGTACTTCGCCAATCTGCGGTCGAAGGACCGCGCGCTGCTGATGCTCTTCCTGTTCTCCGAGGTCGGTCCCGAGGACGCGCCGACCCGCATCCGGGTCGGCTCCCATCTGGACGTGCCGCCGATCCTGCGGCGGTTCGGCGAGGAGGGCGCCTCGGGGCTGGCGATCGCCCCCGAACTGGTCGCGGCCAGTGCGCACCGGCCGCTCGCCCTGGCCACCGGCAGCCCGGGCGATGTGTACCTGTGCCACCCGTTCCTGGTGCACGCCGCGCAGCCGCACCACGGCAGCCGCCCCCGTTTCATGGCGCAGCCGCCGCTCCACCCGGCGGTCCCCTACGAGCTGGAGCGCGCCGACGGCGGGTACTCACCCGTCGAGGCGGCGATCCGGCACGGCCTCGCCGCCGGTGCCGGCCCCGGCGAGGCGATCGGCTAGCGTGCCCACCATGCTGCACGGACGGGACGGGGAGGCCGCCGCGATCGGCGCGCTGCTGGACGGGGCGCGTACCGGGCGCAGCGGTGTGCTGGTGCTGCGCGGGGCCGCCGGGATCGGCAAGACCGCGCTGCTGGAGCACGCGGTGGCCCATGCGGACGGGATGACGGTGGTACGCGGCTCGGGCGTCGAGTTCGAGGCCGAACTGCCCTTCGCCGGGCTGCAGTTGCTGCTGCGGACGGCGCTGGGTTCGCTGGACGCGCTGCCGGTGCCGCAGGCGAAGGCGCTGCGCGCAGCCTTCGGGCTGGCGGCCGACGGCGCGGGCGAGCCGATGTTCGTGGGTCTGGCCGTGCTGTCGCTGCTGTCGGACCACGCGGGCGACGGGCCGCTGCTGTGCGTGGTGGACGACGCCCAGTGGCTGGACCGGGCCTCGACCGACGCGCTGATCTTCGCCGCCCGCCGGCTGGACGCGGAGGGGATCGCGATGGTCTTCGCCGCCCGGGACGGCGAGGGCGCGTTCACCGCGCCCGGCCTGCCGGAGCTGCGGCTGGACGCACTCGGCGAGGACGCGGCGGCGGCGCTGCTGTCGGAGCGCGGCGGCGCGCTGTCCGACACCGCGGCCAAACGGGTGCTCTCCGAGGCGCAGGGCAATCCGCTGGCACTGCTCGAACTGCCGCTGGGCCTGCGGGGCGAGCCGGGCGCCGCGGCCTCGCCCGCCGCCTCCCCCGGTATCGACGGGCCGGGCGCGCTGCCGCTCACCAGCCGCCTGCAGATGGCGTTCCACGGCCGGGTGAGCCATCTCCCGCAGGCCACCCAGGCGTTGCTGCTGGTGGCCGCCGCCGACCACACCGGCGAACTGGGCACCATTTTGCGAGCCTCCGCCCGACTCGGCGCGGCCGTGGCGGATCTGGCGCCCGCTCAGGACAGCGGCCTGGTCGTGGTGGACGGCGACAGCGTGCGCTTCCGGCATCCGCTGGTGCGCGCCGCGATCCACCAACGGGCGCCGCTGTCGGAGCGGTTGGCGGCCCACCGGGCGCTCGCCGAGGCCGCCGACCCGGTCCGCGATCCCGACCACCGCGCCTGGCACCTCGCTGCCGCCGCCACCGGCCCCGACGAGGCGGTGGCCACGGCGCTGGAGGACACCGCGGGCCGGGCCCGCGAGCGGAGCGGCTACACGGCGGCCGCCCTCGCCTATGAGCGGGCCGCCCGGCTCAGCACCGATCCCGCCGCCCGCACCGGGCGGCTGGTGCGGGCCGCCGAGTCCGCCTCGGAGGCCGGGGAGATCGACCGGGCCAGGGGCTTCGCGGAGCTGGCCGGACGCGCCGCCACCGATCCCGCGCTGCGGGCCAGGACCCTGCACGTCCGCGCGCTCGCCGACTTCTGGCAGGGCGACTTCCCCGCCGCGCACCGGCTGCTGACCGAGGGCGCGGGGCTGGTCGCGACGTCCGACCCGGCGCGGGCCGGCGGGATGCTGGTGCAGGCCGCGCACACCGCCTGGTATCTGGGGGGTGACGTGGTCGCCGACACCCTGGAGCGGCTGGCCGCCCTCGATCTGCCCGCGGACGCGCCGATCCGGCCGGTCGCGGACTTCCTGACCCGCGCCCTGGGCCGCGCGGCGAGCAGCACACCGCCCGCCCTGGACGAGGCGGCGGCCGCGGCCCGCGCCGCGGGGGACGGCCGGCTCGACCCGCGCGACCTGGTGATGCTCTGCGGGGTCGGCCTGACGCTGGGCCAGGACGCCGCGTCGCACGCGCTGACCAGCGCGCTGATCGCGGAGAGCCGCGACAGCGGCGGCGTCGGCAGGCTGACCACGCTGATGTTCTTCCACTCCGAGGCGGAGATCTTCGAGAGCCGCTACGACGACGCCCACGCCACCGCGAGCGAGGCGCTGCGCATTTCCCGGGACACCGGGCAGGCTCAATGGGTCAGCCAGCTCAGCAGCGTCCTGGCGCATGTGGCGGCGGTCCGCGGCGACGAGGAGGGCTGCCGCCGCCACGTGGACGAGGCGCTGTCCGGCGGCACGGGCGGGGCGATGGCCCCGGGCGCCCCGTGGGCGTACTGGGCGCAGGGGCTGCACGAACTGGGCCTGGGCCACCCCCAGTCGGCGCTCGACCGGCTCGCGCTGCTGACCGAGGCGACGGTACGGCACCACATCTGCGCCACCCGCAGCGTCCCCGACCTGCTGGAGGCCGCGGTCCGGCTGGGCACGCCCGAGCGCGCGGAGGAGCCCTTCGCTCGCTTCACGGCGTGGGCGGACCGGTCGGGCCAGGACTGGGCGCGGGCGCTGGTGCTGCGCTGCCGGGCGCTGCTGGCCCCGGACACCGAGGCGGAGCGGCTCTTCACCGCGGCCCTCGCCGCGCACGACCCGCACCGCCGGGCGATGGAGTCGGCCCGCACCGCGCTGCTGTACGGGGAGTGGCTGCGCCGGGCGCGCCGCAAGAGCGAGGCGCGCGGCCGGCTGCGTACCGCGCTCGACACCTTCGAACGGCTCGGCGCGCGCCCGTGGGCGGACCGGGCCCGCAGCGAACTGGGCGCGTCCGGCGCCTCGGTGACGGTGGGTCAGGAGAGCAGGTCGGCGGCCGACGAGGCGGGGCTGACCCCGCAGGAGTCGCAGATCGTCCGGCTGGCCGCACAGGGCATGTCCAACAAGGACATCGCGGCGCAGCTCTTCCTCAGCCCGCGGACCGTCGGCTACCACCTGTACAAGGCGTATCCGAAGCTGGGCGTGGTCTCGCGCGGCGAACTGGCCGCGCTCTTCGGCTGACCCCGGACATGGCGGTGCCCGCCCGGTCGTGGACCGGGCGGGCACTGGAGCCGCCGTACCGCTGGGGTTCGCGGTGTGACGGGGACCTGGGGTCAGCCGTGGAGTCAGACGGTGACGCCGTGCGCGGCCAGGTAGGCGACGGGGTCGATGTCCGAGCCGTAGTACGGGGTGGTGCGGACCTCGAAGTGCAGGTGCGGCCCGGTCACGTTGCCGGTCGCGCCCGACAGGCCGATCTGCTGGCCCTCGGTGACCGTCTGGCCGGCCGAGACGAGCAGCTGCGACTGGTGGGCGTACAGGGTGTACTTGCCGTCGGGGTGCTTGATGATCACGTCGTTGCCGTACGCGCCGTCCCAGCCCGCGGAGACCACGGTGCCCGCGGCGATCGCGTGGATCGGGGTGCCGGTGCCGACCAGGAAGTCGACGCCGGTGTGGTAGCCGCTGGACCAGTTGGAACCGGCCTGGTGGTACGGGGTGCCGATGGCCGCGTTGCCGACCGGCTTGGTGTAGCCGGAGTCGGTGGTCTTCACGGCCGCGGGCTTCGCGGCGGGCTTGACGGCCTTCTTCGCGGGCGCGGGCACGGCCTTCTTCACCACGGCGTGCTGCGCGGTGTTCGGGCCGTTGAGGGTGAGCTTCTCGCCCGGGCGGATGATGTTCGGGTTGGAGCCGATGACCGTCTTGTTGTCGTTGTAGACACGGTGCCAGCCGCCCGCCACGTGGTGGCTGGTGGCGATCTTCGACAGGGTGTCGCCGCGGACGACCTTGTACTGCGTGGCCTTCGGGGCGGCCTTGGGGGCCGCGTGCGGGGCCTGGGCGGCGACGGCGGCGGGCGCGGAGGCCGGGGTCTGCGCGGAGGCGATGTCGGCGCCCACCAGCGGCAGGGCGATGGCGACACCACCGGTACCGGCGATGACGCAGATCCGGGTGAGGCGGCTGAGGCTGCGGGGCTTGCGGTGCTGTCCCTGTGCGGGCATGGGGGATTCCTCTCCTACGCCTGCGAGGTGAGCTGTCGGGTTCGGGCAGGAGATGCCCGGTCGCGTGGGTCCGGCCGTCGCTGTGCACGGCGCCGCGAACTTCACCCCGAGCCGTACCGCGTCCGCGGTACGGCGGCTTACCTGGGTCCCCCGCCCCTGCCGTCGGTGATCAAAGTCCAGGAAACCGGGCGGCGGCAGGATTCGGCGTTCCGCCCGACGGATGATCGCGGGTATCCGACCCGCGGAGAGCGAAGCTAGACGACTGTCCGATCTGCGGGCAACCAACCGCGATGCGCCGCAAATCACCCCGGCTCGGACACCGGGACGCCTCGTCACACCCCGTCGCCCGAGGGCCACCACAGCGTGGCCATCACACTCACCCTGGGTGAAAGCCCGTCAGACATGGGGTGATAAAGCACCCGGATCGGACACCGTGGGTACTCCCGGGCAATCGGACCGTGTTCCTGGCGTGACGCGCCTCACTCCGGTGTCATGAAGTGAGCCGCATCACGCTGAAATACCTCTATTTGCAGGGCATTTCGGATATTCCACCCATGTCCTCACCACGCCCGGCCGCGGCTCACCAGGTGCCGGGCCTGCCGCCGATCCGGGCGTCCAGCGTGCGGCAGAGCCGGTACGCCACCGGCCGGAAGCCGACCGCGGGCCAGTGCCCCGCGGCCAGCGGCGAGGCGGAGTGCCAGCGGGCCGACATGTAGCGGTGCCCGTTGTCGTACGCCCAGGCCAGCGCGGTGGCCAGCAGCACCCTGCTGATGCCCTCGCCGCGGGCGGAGGGCTCCACGTAGGCCTCGGCGAGGGCGACGCAGGACTCGGGGATCACCGGGTCGGGGGTGGCGGGGACGACCAGCACCATGCCGATCTCCTCGCCGCGCCGGGCGGCGATCCAGGCGGCGGAGCGCGGGTCGGCGAGCGCGTCGGCGTAGTGCAGGCGCAGCGCGGCGAGCGCGCCCTCCGGCTGCGGCAGGAACATCGCGGACTCGCGCTGCCGGCGCGAGGACTCGGCGGCCATCCTGCCGATCTGCGGCAGGTCGCCGGGGCCCGCGCGACGGATGCCGAGCCCCTCGACACCGCGCGGCTGGCGCCCGCGGGCCTTGACCGCCATCAGCCCCTGGACGAGTTCGCGGCCGAAGCCGAGGTCGGACCAGGGGGCGGTGGCGGCCTCGCCCGCCGGTACCTCGACGTAGTGGACCAGCCGCCGGTCGGCGACGAGGCGTTCGGCGACCCTGGCGTACAGGCCGCGCAGCACCTCCGACTCGCGCCCGCCGGGCAGCGCGTGGCCGCCGTAGGGAACCAGCGCCGAGCGCGGGTGGCTGCGCAGCGCGGCCGGGTCGTCAGGGCCGAGGTCGACCGGGACCGCGGCGAGATGCCCGCAGAGCCCGCCGTCGCCGTCCAGCGCCCGGCACGCCTCGAGACCCGGAGTGGCCAGCAGCTTGCCGAGCAACTCCTCGCCGCGGACCGGCCCGTCGGACAGCCACGAGCGCTGCGACGGGGGCAGTCTCGCCCGCGAGAACCAGCGGTCGTACCGCTGCGCGGCCAGAGGTATGTGCTCGGAAGTCAGCGGCGCGATGGCGACAGTCATGGTGGTTGGTGACGCTAGTGGGGCGCGCGGTCCCACGGCAAGGCTCAGCCCGTCCAGGCCGGGTGCCGGGGGTCGTCGGCGCGCACGGCCACGTCCGCGGTCCGCTCCGGCAGCACCTCGCTCGCGTACCGCGCGTAGGCGGGCAGCGTCCACCGCTCGGCGGGGTCGGTACGGCGCTCCAGCGCGGACGGCGACAGCCGCAGATGGACCGTCAGATCGAGCGGCAGGCCCTGGCCGAGCAGCAGCGGGCCGTCGAGCACCAGCACGCCGCCCGGCGGCAGTTGGACGTACTCGGCGCGCGTGGAGCGGTCGGTGGCGGGGTCCCGCAGCGACGGCAGGGCGCGCCCGGTGCCGCCGGGGCCCAGGGGTTCGAGCACCTCCCGGCGCAACGCGCCGGTGTCCAGCCAGAGTTGGTAGTACGCGTCGACGTCCTCGTGGCCGTACTCCAGTCGCACCGAGGCCGGGCGCAGGAAGTCCGTGGCGCGCACCCGCAGCGCGGGGCGGCCGAGGGCGGGCAGCGCGGCGCCGACGGCGTCCGCGAGATCGCCGGTACGGGCGGCGGGGGCGCCGTCCACGGCCATCCGCCACCAGGCGCCCGGCGGCGCGTCCGCGGCGGCGCGCTCCGCCAGCGCCTCGGCCATCCGCGGCCAGGTGATCGGGGTGAGCTGCACACCGGCCATCCTGCCCGACGGGCGGCGCGCCCGGGGAACACGGCCCCCGCCCCCCGAACGGCGGAGGGCACTGCTCCACTCGCGGGACCTGGGCCCGCGGGGCGCATGAACCCGTGCCGGCGGGCAATGTTCGCGGCGAGCACCGGACCCGCCACTCCCCCACACGGTGGAAAAACGCTACAAATCACCCATTTGCCGCTGGGCAGGATCTATTACTTCTTGTGAGCCTGGAAGAACTCATGGTGACCGTCCCCATCACCCAGGAGATAGCCCAATGATCCTGTCCATCTCCGGCGTCGTCCTACTCGGCGTCATCGCGTTCCTGTTCTTCCGCAAGGACGGACTGAAGGCGTCACACGGCCTGGTCTGCTCCCTCTTCGGCTTCTACCTCTCCAGCACGGCCATCGCGCCGAGCATCAAGGCGGGCGGCGCGAGCCTGGCCGGTCTGCTGAGCGGGATCCGGATGTAGCCGCCGACGGGATCCGGCCGCCGCCCGCAGGCGGCCACTCCACCACGGGCCCGGCAGCGGTCGCCCCGCGCCGGGCCCACCAGCTCTCCCGGCACTTCCCGCACACCGAACCACCATGGAGCACCCCGTGGCCAGGCGTCCCCTCCCCTCCATCCTGAGCAGCCGACCTGGACTCGTCCGCGGTCGCGATCTGGCGCGTTCGGCGGCCGACAGCGCCACCGACGTGCTCCACCCCGTCATCACCATCGCCCGGGGCCTGCGCAAGCAGAGCTCCTGGGCGGGCGGCTGGTGGGGCCGTACCCCGAAGGACCGGCGCGGCCCGGCGCTGCTGCTCGCCGCGGCGTCCCTGGTCGTCGTGGTGATGATGCCGTACGGCCCGCTGCTCGCCATCGCCGCGCTGATGGCGTCGGCGGGATGGATGGGCCGCGACCGCACCCCGGTCGCCCCCGCGGGACCCAGCGAGGCCGAGACCGGCAGGCTCCAGTCGGTGTACGAGGCGCTCGTGCCGTATCTGTCCGACCCCGCCGATCCCGCGCCGCTCTACGCGCACGACGGAAGCTGGGACGCCGCGTTCAGCGAGTACGAGTTCCGGCAGGGCCGGCTGGTGCGGCTGCATCTGCGGTACCCGGCGTACTTCACCGACGGCGAGGCGGACTCGCGGGCGCGGGTCGAGCAGCTGCTGCACGCCAAGGCCGGACGGGGGCGGGAGTACCGCTTCGACTGGAACGAGGAGGAGAACCACCTCACCCTCACCGCGCTGCCGCCGCTGCCGACCGACATCGTCGCGCAGCGGTTCGTCACCTCTCCCGGGGAGACGGTGCTCGGCTTCACCGACGCGGGCGCCGTGCAGCGGACCGTGCCCGTGACCGGCGGCGACGGGACCCGGGACGCCCCGCCCGTGGTGTGGCGCACCGGCGCCCGCTCCACCGAGCCGCACCTGCTCGCGCTCGGGCAGCCCGGCACCGGCACCACCAGCCTGCTGCGGTCCATCGCCCTCCAGGCGCTGGCGCACGGTGACGTGGTGGTGGTCGACGGCAGCGGGACCGGCGAGTTCGCCTGCCTGTCGGGGCGGCCCGGCGTGCTCGCGGTGGAGAGCGGTCTCGCCGGGGCCGCCGCCACCCTGGAGTGGGCGGCGAACGAGACCGAGCGGCGGCTGATCGCGGTCAACCGCGCACGGCAGGCGGGCAATCCGGTCGCCGAGGACGTACGCCGTCCGCTGTGGATCCTGGTCGACCGGCCGACCGCGCTGACGCAGCTCGCGCTGGCCGAGGGGCGGCAGGATCCGCAGGCGCTGCTGGACGTGCCGCTGCGGCACGGGCGTACGGCCAATGTGGCGGTCGCCGTGGCCGACCAGCTCGACGCGACGGAGGCGCTGGCACCGCTGGTGATCGCGCAGACCCGGGCGCGGGTCGTCCTGGGACCGCTCGCCCCCGAGCATGTCACCGCGGTGCTGGGCGCTCCGCAGCTCACCACGCCCGCCGCGGACGTCCCCCCGGGCCGCGGCTACGCCCGGCTCGGCACCGGCCCGGTCCTGCGGCTCCAGGTCCCCGCCACCCCCGACCCCTACGACGAGGAGACCTCCGCCCCCCACCGCGAAGCCGTCCTCGCCCTCCTCCCCGGCACCCCCGAAGAACCCGCCACCCCCCCGCTCCCCGAACCGGTGACCCTCCGCAAGGCAGCGGTGGTCCGCACGGTGGCCGACCTAGAACTCAGCTGACCGTCTGCCGACAGCCCGCCGCTGCGGCGGGTCATGGTGCGGGACGACCATCCCGCCCTCCGACCCACCGCAGCCACAAGAACCCGCCGCAACGGCGAGACGCCGTACGGCGCGGCCCGGCGGTGCCGAACCGCCTTCGCCGACATCCCCCGGCGGAGCCGCACCTTCAGGCGACGAAGAGGCCCGAGCCCTCGCCCTCCGCGCCGCCGCCCGAGCGGACGACGTCCGCCGCCTCGGCGAGGCGGGTGACCGCTTCCGTGGCGGCGGGGCCGCTGACGGTGAAGGGGAGGCGGACGTAGGACTCGAAGGCGCCGTCGACGCCGAAGCGGGGTCCTGAGGGGACGCGGACACCGAGCCGCTCACCGGCGACGGCGAGCCGGGAGCCGGAGACGTCCCCGGTCCGCACCCACATCGTCATGCCGCCGCGCGGCACGGTGAACTCCCAGCCGGGGGTACGTTCCCGCAGCGCCGCCACCAGGTCGTCGCGGCACTCCCGGGCCCGTGCCCGCCGCGCGGCCAGCGCCTGCTCCCAGCCGCCGCCCCGCAACAGCCAGGCCACCGCGAGCTGGTCGATCACCGGCGAGCCGAGGTCCAGATAGGCGCGGGCCGACACCAGCCGCCGCACCACGTCGGGGGTGGTGCGAACCCAGCCGATCCGCAGCCCCGCCCACACCGCCTTGCTCGCCGAGCCGACCGTCATCACGGTCCCGCCGCGGTCGAACGCGGCCATCGGCCGGGCCGCCGGCTCCTCGTCGTCCAGCAGGAGTTCGGCCATCGTCTCGTCGGCGACGACGACCGTACCCGCGGCCCTGGCGGCCTCCACCAGATCGCGCCGCTGGTCGTCGCCGACCAGCGTGCCCGTCGGATTGTGGAAGTCCGGCATCACGTACACCATCCGCGGCGCCGCGTCCCGCAGCACCCGCCGCCAGGCGTCCATGTCCCACCCGGCCAGCCCCTCGCGGAGCGCGACCGGCACCAGCCGGGTCCCGGTCTCCCGGAAGAGCTCCAGGACGTTGGCGTAGCTGGGCGACTCCACCGCGACCCGCTCGCCGGGGCCGACCAGCCGCCGGGCCGCGGCGGCGATCGCGCCCATCGCCCCGGTGGTGACCATGATCTGCTCGGGCATGGTCGGCACCCCGCGAGCGGTGTACCGGTCGGCGATCGCCTCCCGCAGCACCGGCAGCCCCGCCGGGAAGTCACCGTGGGTGGCGGCGTACGCGGGCAGCTCGGCGAGCGCCCCCTGCATGGCCCGGCTCAGCCACGGCTCGGGCGCGGGCAGCGACGCGCAGCCCAGGTCGATGGCGGACCCTCCGGCGTCCGGCGGCAGCGGCTCCAGGGTGCGCGAGGGCAGCACGTGCCCGTCGGGGATCGCGGTCCAGCTCCCCGCGCCGCGCCGGGAGCGGGCGAACCCCTCCGCGCGCAGCGCCTCGTACGCCGCGGCGACCGTCGTCCTGCTGACACCGAGCGCCATCGCCAGCTCGCGCTCCGCGGGGAGCCGCGCGGCCACCTGGACCCGGCCCTCCAGCACCAGCAGCCGGATCCCGTCGGCGACTCCGCGGTACGCGGGCAGCTTCCGCCCGCCGCCCGGCTGCGGCCGGGGCGCGAGGAGCCGGGCGAGATGTGCCGCGCTCACTGACGCAGTCCACTGGGACATGGATTCCAGTCCACCTTCCGCAGATTGGCCGTTGAACCGAAGCAGGTACAAGCCACAGGGTGGCATGCGCGCCGACACGTTCGCCAGGGGGTCCCGTTGTTCCCGTATCGCCGCCTCATCCGTCTCTACACCGGACTGACCCTGTATGGCGCCAGTTCGGCGCTGATGATCAGGGCCGGTCTCGGCCTCGACCCCTGGGACGTCTTCCACCAGGGCCTGTCCCGGCTGACCGGGCTGAGCATCGGCGTCGTCTCCATTGTCGTCGGCGCGGCGGTACTGCTGCTCTGGTGGCCCATCCGGCAGCGGCCGGGGCTGGGCACGGTGTCCAACGTGTTCGTCGTGGGACTGGCCATGGACGCCGGACTGGACCTGCTGCCGTACGACGGCCGCCTCGCGGTACGCGTCCCGCTGCTGCTCTCCGGCGTGCTGCTCAACGGCGTGGCCACCGGCCTCTACATCACCGCCCGCTTCGGCCCCGGCCCGCGCGACGGCCTGATGACCGGGCTGCATCGCAGGACCGGCCGCTCGGTCCGGCTGGTCCGGACGGGTATCGAGCTGACGGTACTGGCCGCCGGGTTCGCGCTCGGCGGCTCGGTGGGCGCCGGCACCGTCCTCTACGCCCTGGCCATCGGCCCGCTGGCGCAGTTCTTCCTGCGGGTCTTCGCCATGCCCGAGTCGCCCTCTGACCTGCCGGTCGCCGGGTCTGTGGTGATTCGCCGGGACGCGCCGGAACGCGCTGCCGCGGATACGATTTAGCCGTGAGCGGTGCGGACCGGTAGTGTACGCGGTTGGCCCTGCAGCTTGAGCGTTACTGCACGCAAAAGATATGACAACACCGGGTGACATCTCCGCTCAGATGTGACAAACCGGGCACCGGTGGGTACAAACAGGGGCGGCACGACGGGCGACGCATGTCCCGAAACGGGAATCTTCACCGCCGACCGGACGTTGACCGGATGACGACGACAGCGACACCTGTCCTGTGGGCGACCAAGCCCGGGAGGCACGATTCATGAGTGAGCGAGCTCTCCGCGGCACGCGACTCGGGGCCACCAGCTACGAGACCGACCGCGGTATCGATCTGGCCCCGCGCCAGACCGTTGAGTACGCATGCCGAAACGGCCATCGATTTGAGATGCCGTTCTCGGTTGAGGCCGAGATTCCGCCGGAGTGGGAGTGCCGCGCCTGCGGCCAGACCGCCCTGCTGGTGGACGGAGAGGGCCCGGAGGAGAAGACGACAAAGCCCGCGCGCACGCACTGGGACATGCTCATGGAGCGGCGCACGCTCGAGGAGCTGGAGGAGGTGCTGGCCGAGCGGCTGGCCGTCCTGCGTTCCGGGGCGATGAACATCGCGGTCCATCCGCGAGACAACCGCAAGAGCGCCTGACACCAGGCAACGGGCCCGCGACCAGTCGAGACCAGGCAACGGGCCCCCGACACTTCGCCAGGGGCGGAGCGCTTTCGAGCGCTCCGCCCCTGGCGTGTTCCGGTCCCGCGACCGGCCGTACCGCCGGGCCGTGAGCCGCCCGTACGGCCGGGTCGTACCGCCGGCCCGTGAGCCGGTCGTACCGCTGTCAGCCGCTCAGCCGCGGTCCGGGCCCTGGCCGCGGTCCACGACCTCGCCCTGGATGACCTTGCCGTCGGGCTGGTGGATACGGATCTGCTCGTTCGCGGTGCGCGCCTGCTGGAACAGGTCGCCCACCGAACCGGGATCGGCCGCCGCCAGCCGCCCGCCGACGAACCTGTCCGCGATCCGGCCGACCAGCTTGCGGGTCGGCGGGAAGAGCAGCACCAGGGCCACCGCGTCCGACAGGAAGCCGGGGATCATCAGCAGCAGTCCGCCGAGCATCGCCAGGCCCGTACGCCCGCCGCCGGCGGGAGCCGCCGGTGCGGTGCCATCCCCGGACGCCGGATCCCGCGTGCCCTGCTGCATCGAAGCGGTGAGATTGCGCCACGCACTGCGCCCGGCCCGCTTCACCGCGGCGGCTCCCAACACCAGGCCGGCCAGGAGCAGCAGCAGTACGGTGAAGCCGCTGGTGGCGTCCGCGACCACCGTCATCAGCCAGATCTCCAGCACCGCCCACGCCGCGACCACCAGCGGCAGCACGGTGCGGGCGCGCGAGCGACGCTGCTGCCGCACGGGCTGCGGGCGGACGGGGGGCGGGGTACTCGTCGTCATACGGTCAAGTGTGCCAAAGACCGGGTAAAGCCCGGATCTGAACGGCGGCGCGGCCGCTCGTCAGCGCGCGGACGACGCCGGGGCCGGCTCCGGGGCCGCATCACGGGCCGGGTCGTCGACCGTCGGGTGGCCGCCCTCGGCGTGGGCGCGGCGGAGGTCCCGCAGATACTCCCGGGAGAACATCGCCGACAGGATCGCGATCCCGCCGCGGTGCACCCGGATCTCGCTGTCGGTCGCGGTGCCGACCAGCCGCACCCGGCGCTTGCCCGGCTCCTCACCCGCCCCCTGGCCGTCCTTGACCCTGCCCTTGGCCGTCCAGCGCAGGTCCCAGTGGTCGACTGCCGTGTCGTCGGCGACCAGCACCTTGAGCAGCGCGTGCCGCAGGTCGAGCCGGATCTCCACGTCGTCGGGGATCTCCGGCGAGCGCAGGTCGAGGACGACGCAGCCGCTGCGGGCGCGTACCTCCACGAGGTCCGCGCGGGTCCAGTGCCCGAACCGCTTGGTCACGGCGTGGTCGACGTGGACGCGCTCCGTGGCGGCCCGGCCGGTGGTCTCGATCTCTTCTGACGTCGTCCTGGTGGTGTGCGTCGCGGTGTGCATCTCGGTGCCGGTCCTTTCCGAACCCTCGCGGTGTCGCTCGTCGATGTCGCCGCCGACTCGCTGTCGACCCGTTGTCGATGACTCGATAGTTGCACTGCAACTAGTTCTGCGTCAACTAGTAATTTTGGGAGTAGTATGCGGTCCATGACCACACTCCCCCGCAGCTCCCCGCTCGGCCTGACCGTGCTGGCCCTGCTGCAGTACAAGCCGCTGCACCCGTACGGCATCCAGCGGCTCATCAAGCAGTGGGGCAAGGACCAGGTCGTCAACGTCGGGCAGCGCGCGAGCCTGTACCGGACCATCGAGCGGCTGCTCGCCGCCGGACTGATCGCCGTCCGCGAGACCGGCCGCGACCAGCAGTACCCGGAGCGGACGGTGTACGAGATCACCGACGCGGGACGGGAGACCGCCAGGACCTGGCTGCTGGAGATGCTGGAACAGCCCAAGCAGGAGTTCCCGCAGTTCCCCGCGGCGCTGTCCCATCTGCTGCTGCTGACCCCGCGGGAGATCACCGACGCGCTTCAGCGGCGGGCGGGGCTGCTGGAGGGCGAGCTGAAGGACCTGGAGTCGGCGCTGTCCGGTGAGGCGGCGGAGGGGCTGCCGCGGATCACCATGCTGGAGTCCGAGTACCTGCGCGCGGTGACCGCCGCCGAGCTGGACTGGGTCCGCGCGGTCTCCGACGACCTGCGCACCGGCAGGCTGGCCTGGTCGACGTCGGAGCTGATGGCGCTCGCCGGGGAGCAGGAGCCCGCGGCCGACGGGTGAAGGGCCCCGGTCGCGGGCCGGTGAACTGGACTGGGGCCGCGGCGGGACGACACGATGTGCCGCGTGAACGAGACACCCGGGCCGGACGGCCGTGAAGAGTCCCTGGCGGAGCGGCTGGCCAGGATCGAGACACTGCTCACGCCCGCCCGCGACGAGCTGTCACACGCCGAGCGGAGCTTGGAGCCCGCCTGGCGCCGGGTGACCCGCGGGGAGCCGCGCTGGGCCTCCACCGGCGCGGTGGTCACGGTGGTGGCCTTCCAGTTCCTGCTGCCGCACCGGCTGTCCGTCCAGCCGCGCTGGCTGATGCCGGTGGTGGAACTGCTCCTGCTGGCGGCGCTGGTCGCGGGCAACCCGCACCGCATCGAGCGCCGCTCCGGCGGCTACCGGGCCCTCGGGCTGGTCCTCACCCTCGCGATCGGCGTCGCGAACGGCTACTCGGCGGCCCGGCTGGTGGTCGGGCTGGTCCGCGGCACCGAGCCGGCCCCCGCCGCCACCCTGCTGCTGACCGGCGGCGCCATCTGGCTGATCAATGTGGTGATCTTCGGGCTGCTCTACTGGGAGCTGGACCGCGGCGGTCCGGCGGCGCGCGCCCAGGGGGAGCGCGATGTGCCGGACTTCCTCTTCGTACAGATGCAGTCGCCCGAGCTGGCTCCCCCGCACTGGGAGCCCGCGTACCTCGACTACTTCTACCTGTCCTTCACCAACTCCACGGCCTTCAGCCCCACCGACGTGATGCCGGTGACGCGGTGGGCGAAGATGCTGATGCTGCTGCAGTCCGTGGTCTCGCTGATGACCGTGGTGCTGGTGGTGGCCAGGGCCGTGAACATCCTCAAGTGAGCTTGCCCGGCGCCGAGTCGGCGGTGTGCTCCGGGGTGCGGGCCGCGGCGTCGCTCTGCGGAGGGGCCGCCGGGCGGTCGGCTGCCGCCGCCCCGGGGCGGTTGTCGCCGCGCGCCGCGCCGCGGCCGACGAGCTTGCTCGCGCGGGCGCCGACGCCCCACGCGGTGACCCGCCACAGCGCCTCGACGACGATGTTGCGGCTCATCTTGCTGTCACCGCGCTCGCGTTCGACGAAGGTGATGGGCACCTCGACGACATGGAAACCGGCCTTGACGGCACGCCACGCCAGGTCGACCTGGAAGCAGTAGCCCGCCGAGGCGACCTCGGCCATCCCCAGGCCCTCCAGGGTCTCCTTGCGGAAGGCCCGGTAGCCGCCGGTGACATCGCGGATCGGCACGTCGAGCAGCAGGCGGGAGTACGTGCTGCCGCCGCGCGAGAGGTACTCCCGGGACTTCGGCCAGTTGACGACCCGTCCGCCGGGGATCCAGCGCGAGCCGAGCACCAGGTCCGCGCCCTTGAGGGCGTGCAGCAGCCGGGGCAGTTCCTCGGGCTGGTGCGAGCCGTCCGCGTCCATCTCCACCAGGACGCCGAAGTCGTGGTCGATGCCCCACTGGAAACCGGCCAGGTAGGCGGCCCCGAGGCCCTCTTTGCCCTTGCGGTGCAGCACCTGCACCTGCTCGTCGGCCGCGGCCAGCTCGTCCGCCAGCTTGCCCGTGCCGTCGGGGCTGTTGTCGTCGGCCACCAGGATGTGCGCCTCGGGCACCGAGGCGCGGACCCGCTCAACGATCGGCTGGATGTTCTCGGCCTCGTTGTAGGTCGGGATGATGACCAGGACCTTGCCGAGCGGCCCGAAACTCCGCTGCTCGCCGTCGTTCACTACTGCCCCTTATTCGCCATGCGTGTGCGGTCGCGCCTGCCGAGCGCGAAGGCGGCCGCACAGGACAAGAGCCCCACCATAGCGAGAGTCCACTCCGGAACCGTACCGACGCGGTCGGCGACGGTGATCTCGTCACGCAGCGGGATGTCCGCACTCAGCACCTGCTGGGTGAATTCCTTGCTGCGCTGCTCGATCTTGCCATTGGGAGCGACGATCGCGCTGATCCCGCTGGTGGCGGCGGTGACGACGGCGCGGCCGTGCTCGACGGCGCGCAGCTTGGACATCGCGAGCTGCTGCTCGGGCTGGCCGGTACGGCCGTACGTCGCGTTGTTGGTCTGTACGACGATGGCGCGGGCGCCCGCGTTGACGGTGTCGCGCACGATGCTGTCGTAGGCGACCTCGAAGCAGATCACGTCGCCGAGGCGGGCGGGGCCGATCTGCAGCACTCCGGTGCCCTTGCCGTGGTAGAAGTCGCGCGGGATCTCGTCGAGCCGGCTGATCACCTTGGTGAGTTCCTTGCGGAACGGCACGTACTCGCCGAACGGCACCGGGTGCTGCTTGGTGTAGTGCGCGCCCGGGCCGGTCTGCGGGTCCCAGACGATGCCCTCGTTCTGCACGTGGGTGGCGTCCGGGCCGTCGACGAGGGCGCCGACCAGGACCGGCACGCCGACCGCCTGCACGGCGGAGGTGATCTTGTCGTACGCGGCGGGGTTCGAGAACGGGTCGAGATCGGAGGAGTTCTCCGGCCAGAGCACCAGATCCGGCTTGGGCACCCGGCCCGCCCTGATGTCGGCGGCGAGCTTCAGGGTGGCCTGGACGTGGTTGTCCAGGATCATCATCGGGCGGCCGAGGAAGTGCAGCCCCGGCTGCTGGACGTTGCCCTGGACGACGGCGATCTTGACGTGGTCGGTGGCGTTGGTGTGCACCGGGACCAGCAGGCCGGAGCCGAGCACGGCGGCGGACAGCAGCAGTGCCCCGGCGCCGGGCAGCGCGCCGCGCAGGTCCCGGGGGGCGGTGCGCAGCCGGGCCGCGGCGACGGCCGCGGCGGCGAGGAGGGTGCCGCTGAGGGCCACCGCGAAGGTGACGAGCGGGGCGCCGCCGAGGGCGGCGAGCGGGGTGAAGGGCGAGCCGGTGTTGGCGAAGGCCAGCCGCCCCCACGGGAAGCCGCCGAACGGCAGCCGGTCGCGGGCCAGCTCCTCGGTGACCCACAGGGCGGCCGCCCACAGCGGCCACAGGGGCAGCCGCCGGGTCACCACCAGCGCGGCGCCCAGGGCGGCCAGGAAGGCCGCCTCGGCGACCGACAGGCCGATCACCGCGTCCCAGCCGACCACGTCGAGCCAGGAGAGCAGCCACATGAAGAACGGCACCCCGAAGGCGAAGCCCAGCCAGGCGCCCTGCCGGACGGTACGGCCGCGCATCAGCAGCGACAGCGCCGCCACCCCGACGATCGACATCGGCCACACGTCGTACGGCGGGAACGCCAGGTTCAGCGCCGCCCCGCTCAGCGCGGCCACCGCCGTACTGGGCGCGGACCGCCGGGCCAGCGCGGCGAACCGCTTCCGCCGCGACGCACGCGGCGCGGACGCCTCGGGCTCGGACTCGGGCTCGGGCGTCGTCGGCGCGGTCACTGAGCCGTTCGCGGCCGCCCGCCCGGTGTCGGGCTGCGGCTCCTCGACAAGCTCTGCCGCGTCCGCCGCGGGGGCGGTGTCGGGTCGCGTGCGCACGTCGCGGCCTTCCTGCAGGTGGAGAGGTGGTGAAGGTGACCGTACCTCCTGATGGCCCCCAAGCGGGCCCCGGGTACGCAAAGCCTCCCCCTCCCCCGAAAACCGGACGACACCTGCGGAACGCGGCCGGGACGCGCTTGGGGCCGACGGGACGGTCCCCCAGGCTGCGGAACGGGCCCGGATGCCCATCGGCCCGACGGGACTCTCCCCCAGACTCCGTCCGGGGGCACCCCCAGGCTGCGGATCGGCAGGAGCTGCGGAACGGGCCCGACGCGCTTCGGGCCGACGGGACGGTCCCCCAGGCTGCGGAACGGGCCCAGATGCCCTTCGGCCCGACAGGACTCTCCCCCAGACTCCGTCCGGGGGCACCCCCAGGCTGCGGATCGGCAGGAGCTGCGGAACGGGCCCGGATGCCCATCGGCCCGACGGGACTCTCCCCCAGACTCCGTCCGGGGGCACCCCCAGGCTGCGGATCGGCAGGAGCTGCGGAACGGGCCCGGATGCCCTTCGGGCCGACCTGGGACTCGCTGGCTGCGGGTCGGTACCAAGGCCGTTGTCTACTGGGCGTCCGGGCCCTTCCCGGGTCACACCTGCCGACCGGGCGGCACTCGCCCTCTGCTGAGGGGCCCACTGGCGAGCCGCGTTCCGCGCCGCTGACGCTGGACCTGGCTGCCAGTGGCGGCGTGCACGTGCGGCGCGACACCCCATGGCCCAGCGGCGGTCGACAGAACCGCGGAGGGCCCCCGGTCCGACGTCCTGTGGTGGACTTGGCCGAACCTACTCGCCTCGGGCTATCGGCTGTCAACACCCCTGTGACCTGCGGGGTTTCGTCAAATCAGCAGGTCAGTGCCGACCGGGGCGCGGCGCCCCGACACGCCGTGACGGGGTGAGGCCGCACCGTTCGGGCGCATGGCGGAAGCGGTGGCTCACCCGTTCGGCCGCGCGTGGACCGTACGGCCGTCGACGACGGTGCGCAGGGCGGTCGGGAGGGGGCGGCCGGGGGTGAGATCGGGCAGGCCAGGGGTGCCGGAGCGGGGGTCGGTCGACCAGTTGGCGACGCGTTCGTCGGGGGCCTGTACGACCAGGTCACCGCCGGTCCAGACGGCGTAGTGGGCGGGGGCGCCGGGCACCAGCACGCCCGCGTCGTCGCGGCCCACCGCGCGCCAGCCGCCGCGGGTGTGGGCGTTGAAGGCGGCGCGGGCGGAGATCCGGTGCTCGGGGGTGCGGTGGAAGGCGGCGGCGCGGACCGCGCCCCACGGGTCGAGCGGGGTGACGGGGCTGTCGGAGCCGAGGACCAGCGGCACCCCGGCGCGCGTCATGGCCGCGTAGGGGTTGAGGGACGCGGCCCGCTCGGCGCCGAGGCGGCGGGCGTACATGCCCTCCGAGCCGCCCCAGGCGGCGTCGAAGGCGGGCTGCACCGAGGCGACCAGCCCGAACTCGGCGAAGGCCGCGATGGTGGCGGCCGTCATCAGCTCGGCGTGCTCGACGCGGTGCCGCAGCGCCCGTACGCGTTCCACGCCGGTCGCGGCGGCGGCCGCGCGCGCACCCTCGACGACGGTGCTGATCGCGGCGTCGCCGATGGCGTGGAAGCCCGCCTGCACGCCGTGCTCGGTGCACAGGGTCAGGTGGCGGGCCACGGTCTCTGCGTCGAGGTGGGCGACGCCGGAGTGCGGGGCGTCGTCGTAGGGCGCGTGCAGGCAGGCGGTGTGGGAGCCGAGCGAGCCGTCCACGAAGAGGTCACCGCCGGCGCCGGTCGCGCCGAGGGCCAGGATGCGGTCGAGGTCGGCGGCGCTGCGCGCGGCCTCCGCCCAGTAGCCGAAGACCCGGGGGCCGGGTTCGGCCGCGGCGAGCGCCAGCAGCCCGGTGAGGTCGTCCTCGGAGGAGATCTCGGGGCCCCCGCACTCGTGCAGCGCGCCGATGCCGCGCGAGGCGGCGTGCCGCAGCGCGGTCCGCTGCGCGTCGGCCCGCTGCCCGGGCGTGACGGCGGCGTAGGCGGCGCGCCGCGCCGCGTGGTGCGCGTCGCGGGTCAGCGGCCCCGCCGGGTCGTAGCCGGGCTCGCCCGCGACCCCGGGCACCAGCTCCAGCAGCGCGCTGCTGACGACGGCGGAGTGCACGTCGGTACGGGTCAGGTAGAGCGGCCTGCCGCCGGTCGCCGCGTCCAGCTCGGCACGGCTGGGCGCGCGCCGCTCGGGCCAGCGCGTCTCGTCCCAGCCGTGGCCGAGCAGCACCCGGTCGCCCGGGTGGGCCGCGGCGTGCGCGGCGGTACGGTCCAGCGCCTCGGCCAGGCTCGCCGCGTCGCTCAGGTCGAGCCCGGTGAGGGCGAGACCGGTGGCGGTGGTGTGCACATGGGCGTCGGTGAAGGCGGGGGTGACCAGCGCCCCGTCGAGCTGCACGACCGTGTCCACACCGTCGGCGAAGGAGTCCGCGGCCCCTTCCGAGCCCACCCAGGCGACGGTGCCGCCGTCGACGACCATCGCGGTGGCGAAGGGGTCGGCGGGGCTGTAGACGGTGCCGCCGCGCAGCAGCACGGTGCCGGTGGCCGCCTCGACACCGGTGTCGGCGTGGTCCGGGCGGAGGGAGGCGAGGGGGCGCGCCCCGGAGGAATGGTGCATGGGGAACAGTCTCTCCCCCGGCGTACCGCTCAGACGCGCGGGGGCCTGGCCTCGTACGCCGTGGAGAGCACCACCGTGGTGCGGGTGGAGACGCCGGCCAGGGTGCGGATCCGGGTCAGCAGGTGCTCCAGCTCGATGGGCGTGGCGCAGCGCACCTTGAGGATGTAGTTCTCGTCGCCCGCCACGCTGTGGCACGCCTCGATCTCGGGGACCTCGGCGAGCCGGTCCGCGATGTCGTCGGGTGCGCTGGGGTCGAACGGCTTGACGGAGATGAACGCCGTCAGCGACAGACCCACCGCCTCGGGGTCGACGATCGCGGCGTAGCCGCGGATCACGCCGCGCTGTTCGAGCCTGCGCACACGCTGGTGCACCGCCGAGGTCGACAGGCCGGTGGCCTTGCCCAGGTCGGTGTAGCTCATCCGCCCATCGGCGACGAGAAGTTCCACGATGTGCCGGTCCAGCTCCTCCACAGCCGATGACCTTACCCTGCGTGACGCGGCCGTGTGACGTGTGAAGACGCACGGTTTGGTTACGCCTTGAGCAGCCGCTCCAGATAGGCGTTGCGGAAGGTGCCGTCCGGGTCGGTCTCGGCGGCCAGCGCCTGGAAGTCCGCCATTCGGGGGTACGCGGCGCGGACCCGGGCGGGCGCGAGGGTGAAGACCTTGCCCCAGTGCGGCCGGGCGCCGAGCGGCGCGAGCCGCTCCTCCATCAGCCGGAGCACGGGCAGCACCGCGGCGGTGTCCGGCACCCAGGTGAAGTGCAGCGCGAGGGTGCCGTGCCCGTACGCCGGGCTCAGCCAGAGCCGGTCGGCGGCCACGGTGCGCACCTCGCAGATCTGCAGCACCGGCGCGACGGCCGCGCGCAGCTCCGCGAGGGCGTGCAGCGCGGCGGACGCGTGCGCGCGGGGCAGCAGGTACTCCGACTGCAACTCCGCGCCGTTGCTGGGGGTGAACTCCGGCCGGAAGTGCGGCAGCCGCTCATGCCAGGGCCCTTCACTGCCCTCCTGGGCGGTGCAGTGCACGGGGTCCATGCCCGGTACGGGGTGCATCGGGCCGGTGGCCGGCGCCGCCCACGGGAAGTCGGGCGCGGGCGCCGTCGCGAGCTGCTTGAGCCACACCTGGGTGAAGCGCGGCGCCTGCCAGTCGGTGAACAGGCTGACGCTGTACGCGGCCCCGGTGATCGCGTCGAAGTGCGCGTCCAGGTCGGCCAGTTCGAGGCCGGTGAAGACGTGCTGGCGTACGGCGAAGTCGGGCAGCAGGTCCAGGGTGAGGGTGGTGACCACGCCGAGCGCGCCGAGCGCCACCACCGCGCCGTCGAAGCGGTCGCCGTCGGTGTCGCGGCCGAGGGCGCGCAGTTCGCCGTCGGCGGTGACCAGTTCGAGGGCGCGGACGGAGGTGGCCAGGCCGCCGTTGGCGTCGCCGGAGCCGTGGGTGCCGGTGGAGACCGAGCCCGCCACCGAAATGTGCGGCAGCGAGGCCATGTTGGGCAGCGCGAAGCCCTGCGCGTGCAGCCGGGCGGCGAGTTCGGCGTACCGCACCCCGGCGGCCACCCGGACCGTGCGCGCGGCGCTGTCGACGGTGATCTCGGGCGGCATCGCGGTCAGTTCGACGAGGGTGCCGTCGGTGTCGGCGAGGGTGTTGAACGAGTGGCCGCTGCCCAGCGCGCGCACCCGGCGGCCGGCCGCCACGAGCGCCCGCAGCTCCCCGAGAGTGGCCGGGCGGTGGACGCGCTCCGCCGAGAAGGTGATGTTCCCCGCCCAGTTGGTACGCATCCCGGTGAGCCGCTTTCCTCGGTCGGCGGACCCGCCTGGCCTCGCCTGTTCGCACCTTATCCGCCGCCGGGGGCAAGCCGCCGCACGGGGGCGCAGGGGGGTGCGCGGGCGCACTCCAGGGGCGCACGCTCCGGTTCCCGAAAGGAGTGTGACGAAGGCCACACCGTACGCACCCGTAACCACTCCGTGACGTGATTACCCGCGTAGCGCGGCGGGAATTGCTCGCTATGGCCGAGGGAGTGAAGCCCGGCCGGCCCGGCAAGAGGGCAATCCGTCCAACGGGGGAGACGCGTGATGCGTAACCATGTGCGCCACAGCCGCAGCGATCGTTCGCAGCCGGCTTTCGAGGAGGGGCACGAACGCGAGTTCGTGCTCGCCGTCCTGCCCGAGCTGGAGGACGAGGACGCGGCTGACGCCGAGGACGCCGACGAGGCGTTCGAGGACGAGCTGCGCGAGGTCGTCCGGCTCTCCTGCCCCGACTGCGCCCGGCCGATCTCGGTCTTCGCGGACGAGACCTCGCTTCCGGAGCACGCCCTGTGCGCCAGCCCCTGGAACCCGTTCGGCCTGACCGTCTGCGGCGGCTCCGGCCGCCCGGTGGACGAGGCCCGGCCGGTCGACGGCTTCGCGACCGGCGGCGGCGAGCAGGAGCTGGCCTCGCTGCTGACGCTGCCCGACGGCCTCGACTGGCGCACCCAGCCGTTCTCGCACGTGGGCGGGCCCGGCTCGCGTCCGCTGCGGGTCCCGGTCCCGCGCGAGCTGGAGACGGCGCCGATCGAGAGCGCCCCGCGCACCTCGCCCCGCCGCCGCCCGGCGCACCGCGTGGCGGCCTGACCGCCCACGCTCCCCCGGCGCGGTACACCGCGCCCCCTGTGACGTCCGGCAGGCCGGCGCCGCGCTCTCGGCAGGGCGCGGCGCGGCCGTCGGTGCGGCCCTGGCTGCCCTACAGGTGCGGCCGGGCAGCCATGACGCGGTCAGCCCCTGGTCTCCGGGCCCGCGAGATGGCGGGCGATGACCATGCGCTGGATCTGGTTGGTGCCCTCGACGATCTGCAGCACCTTCGCCTCGCGCATGTACCGCTCCACCGGGAAGTCCGCGGTGTAGCCGTAGCCGCCGAGCAGCTGGACGGCGTCCGTGGTCACCTGCATCGCGGTGTCGGTGCAGAACAGCTTGGCCATCGCGGCCTGCCGGGCGAAGTCCTGTCCGGCGTCCCGCAGCCGGGCCGCCGCCAGATAGAGCGCGCGGCCCGCCTCGATCCTGGTCGCCATGTCGGCGATCATGAAGCGCAGGCCCTGGAAGTCGGCCAGCGGCCGGTCGAACTGCCGCCGCTCCAGCACGTATCCGAGCCCCGCGTCCAGCGCGGCCTGTGCCAGGCCGATGGCGCAGGCGGCGATACCGAGGCGGCCCGAGTCCAGGGCGGCCAGCGCGATCGTGAAGCCCTGGCCCTCGTCGCCGATCCGGCGGCTGTCGGGGATCCGCACCCCGTCGAAGTGCACCTGCGCGGTCGGCGAGCCGTTCATGCCCATCTTCCGCTCGGGCACCGCCCCGCCCACCCCGGGCGCGTCGCCCGGCACCAGGTAGGCCGAGATGCCGCGCGCGCCCTCGCCGCCGCTGCGGGCCAGCACCGTGTAGAAGTCGGCGACACCGCCGTGGGTGATCCACGCCTTGGTGCCGTCGATGGTCCACTCGTCGCCGTCGCGGACGGCGCGGGTGCGCAGCGCCGCCGCGTCGGAGCCCGCGGCGGGCTCGGACAGGCAGTAGGCGCCCAGCAGGCCGCCGCCCAGCATCTCGGGCAGGTGCTCCTTGCGCTGCTCCGTGCTGCCGAAGTGGGCGAGCGCGTGGCAGGCGAGGGTGTGGACGCTGACGCCCAGGCCGATGGTGAGCCGCGCGGCGGCGAGCTCTTCCAGGACCTGGAGGTAGACCTCGTACGGCTGTCCGCCGCCGCCGAACTCCTCCGGGTAGGGCAGACCGAGCAGGCCGGTCTCGCCGATCAGGGCGAAGGTCTCCCGCGGGAAGTGCCCAGCGTCCTCCTCGGCGGCCGCGACGGGGGCGATCTCCCGCTGGGCCAGGTCCCGGGTGAGGGCGAGCAGGTCGCGCGCCTCCTCGGTCGGCAGGTGGCGGACGACCGGTTGTGGGCCGTGCTGCGGCATCGCGGCACTCCTCCCTGTCGGGGGCGTCGGCGGCGCGCCGTGGGTGAGGCGGTCCGTCGGTGGGCAGTGCCCATGAACCGATGGTCCCCCGCCGGGTCGCGGCATGGGGTGATCAGCGGTTCTGGCGCGTTGGAGTATGCCTGATCGGACGCCTGCCGTCACGGGCGCCCGTTACCCACCGTGCCACTTTCCGGTCACCTTTCGGTCACCGCCCGCCGGACCGGACCGCGGCGGGTATCGGCGCCCGGCCGAGCAGCCAGCGCACCCGGTCGTACGCCGTCAGGTGGTAGCCGACGAGGAGCACCGCGAAGCAGCCCGCCGCGACCGTCGCCCCCGCGGCGGCGAGCAGTGCCACCGCCGAGCCGAACACGGTCCACTCCACGGCCAGCCGCACCGGGCCGGGCACGGGGATCGGCGCCTCCCCGTTGCGCGACGGGTCGCCGGGCACGTTGAGGACGCCCCACAAAGTGGCCGCGAGCAGCGGCAGGAAGACCACGAGCGGATACCGCCACCCGCCCGAGGCGAGATGCCACCCCGCCCACGCGTCGGCGCCGAGCGCGCCGAGCTCCAGGAACAGGCGGACGGCCAGACTCGCCGGATGCGTGCTGGTGCTGTGCCAGGCCATGCGTGGAACCCCCCGTGGTGCGTCGCACGTCGTGCGTGATCGATCGCGCGCTGGGCGCGGTGAAACATGGGGCGTGAGTGTGCTGCCCGTGACCGTGATGCGCGTGATCGCTTCCCCTCGATCACTCCAGGCCGATTCTGGCACGCGGGTCCGACAACGCCACTGGTTATCGCCCCGGTTGAGTACGGCAGCGGGTCGGCGGATGAGCAGGATCACGCCCCCGCCGGGTGCCCGGCGGCCCTACGCTGCTGCGCATGGAGAGCTTGGACAGCGCGGATCCGCGCACGGTCGGCGGATATCCGCTGTTCGCGCGGCTCGGCGCGGGGGGAATGGGACAGGTCTACCTGGCGCGTACGCCTGCCGGGCGGGCACTGGCGCTGAAGACCGTACGGTCCGAGTTCGGGCTCGACCCGGGCTTCGGGGAGCGGTTCGCGCGCGAGATCCGGCACGCGGACCGGGTGCGCTCGCCGTGGACGGTGGCAGTGGTGGACTTCAGTCCCGAGGGCAGCCGTCCGCAGTGGCTGGCGACCGAGTTCGTGGCGGCGCCGTCACTGGCCGAGTGGGTCGCGGCGCACGGGCCACTGCCGGAGGCGGCCGTCACCGCGCTGGCGGCCGAGCTGTGCCAGGCGCTGGACGCGGTGCACCAGGCGGGTCTGGCGCACCGCGACGTGAAGCCGTCGAACGTCCTGCTGGCCCGGCAGCGGCCGCAGCTCATCGACTTCGGCATCGCGCGGGCCGCCGAGGACTCCCGGCACACCAGCACCGGCGGGGTGATCGGCTCGCCGGGCTTCATGGCGCCCGAGCAGGCCACCGCGGGGGCCTCGGCCGAGCCGGGCGACCTCTTCGCGCTGGCCGCCGTGCTGGTCTACGCGGCCACCGGGCACGGGCCGTTCAGCAAACCGGGCGAGTCCACCTCGACTCCCGCGCTGCTGTACCGCGTCGTGCACGAGGAGCCCGATCTCAGCGGGCTGCCCGACTCGGTGGCGCCGCTGGTGCGGGCCTGCCTGACGAAGGACCCGCAGACCCGGCCGACCGCGCGGGAGGCGCTCGGGCTGCTGCCCGGCCAGGACCGCCAGGACTGGGCCGCGACCACGCCTGCGGGACTGGCCCAGGACGTGGCGGACCGCGAGGCCGAGACGCGCGCCGCGCTGGCCGACCCCGCTCCCGTGCTCGGCCCGTCGCCGTACGCCCCGACGTCTCCCGCCGCGGGGCAGCGGTCGGGACCGTCGTCGGGACCGCAGGCGGCGCCGCAGTCCGCACCCCACCTCGCACCGCATGTCGCGCCCCGGGTCGCCCCGCAGGCGGCGCCCCGCACCGGCCCGCCCGCCGGGCCGCTGACCGGCCCCGGCCGCCCGCCGCTCGCCCAGGGCCCGCACGGCATGCGGCCCGGACCGGGCAACGCGGGCAACACCGCCCGCCCCTACTCCCCCGCCCCGGTCCGCCCCGCGCCGTCCGGCGCCCGCTGGGGCCCGGCCGCGGCGTCCCACCAGGCACCGCCGCAAGGACCCCACCAGCAGCAGCCGCAGGGGCCCATGCGCCCGCAGCCCGTACGGCCGCTGCCCCCGATCCGCAAGCCCAGCCCGGCACGGTGGATCGCGCCCATCGCGGTGGGCATCGTGGTCCTGCTGGCGGTGATCGGCGCACTGACCAACCGCCACCCCGACAAGGGAGACAGCGGCAGTACGGGCACCAGCTCCTCCGGGTCGTCGGCGGACGCGCTGCCCGCCTCCTGGGTGGGCACCTGGGTCGGCACGGGCCCCGGCAACCCGTCGGGTTCCGGCGCCGGGCAGCCGCGTACCGACCGGTTCACCGTCACCCTCACCCTCGTCGCGGGCAACCGCGGCAGTGTGGTCGGACAGCAGGTCAGCGATGTCGACGAGGTCGGCACGGGACGCAACCTGGGGTGTACGGAGGCGCTGCTGCTGGCCGAGGTGCACCCCGGCTATCTCGTCTTCGAGGCGGCCGAGAGCCACCCCACCGACGCGTCCGTCACCGGCCAGTGCCCGGTGCACAACCGCTACCAGGTCACCCAGACCGGCGCGAGCACCCTGCGGCTGGACAGCGGCGGGGCGACGGGTTCGCCGCGCACCTTCGCCAAGCAGGAGTGACAGTGACCGCGGCCCGCCCTAGGTCCCGGTCAGCCGCAGTCCGGCCCACAGCGCCGTGGTGGCGGCGAGCAGCGTCGGCGGCACGGTCAGCAGGCCGAGCCGGGTGAAGGTGCCGAGGTTCGAGTCGGTGCCGTGGTCGTGCAGGACGCGCCGCCACAGCAGGGTCGCCAGCGAGCCCGCGTAGCTGAGGTTGGGGCCGAGGTTGACGCCGATCAGCACGGCCAGCACCGGGCCAGGACCTCCGGCGGTGACCAGCGGGAGCAGCGCGAGGACGGCGGGCAGGTTGTTGATCAGGTTGGCCAGCACCGCGGCGAAGGCGGCCACCGCCAGCAGTTCGGGCAGGCCGCTGCCGTCGGGCAGCACCCGGTCGGCGGCATCGGCCAGGCCGTTGTCGACGACGGCCTTCACCACGATGCCCAGGGCGAGCACGAAAAGGCAGAACAGCGGTCCCGCGGCCGCCACCAGGCCGCGAACCGTGGCCCGGCGGCGGCGCAGTGCCCGTACGCCCAGCACGAGCGCGCCCGCCAGCGCCGCCCACGCCGGGTTGAGGCCGCCCAGCGAGGTGACCGCGAAGCCGACGAGCGTCAGGCCGAGCACCACCAGGGTGAAGACCGGGATCTTCGGCGGTTCGCCGGGCTCGGGCGCGTGCTCGGTGATCGCGAGGTCGGTGCCGAAGTAGCCGCGGAAGATCACGTATTCGATGCCCACGGCCAGCAGCCAGGGCGCCGCCATCAGCAGGGCGAAGCGGGTGAAGGACACGCCCGCGGCGGTGAACGCCAGCAGGTTCGTCAGGTTGGAGACGGGCAGCAGCAGCGAGCCGGAGTTCGCCAGGTGCGCGCAGGCGTAGACGTGCGGGCGGGCACGGGCGCCGGCGCGGGCGGCGGTCGCGATCACCACCGGGGTGAGCAGGACGACGGTGGCGTCCAGGCTGAGCACCGCGGTGACCAGCGCCGCGACGGCGAACACCCCGGCGAGCAGCCGTCGCGGCTCGCCATGGCAGGCCCGCCCCACCGCGTCGCCCGCGGCGGTGAACAGGCCGTCGTCGGCGCACAGCTCGGCCAGCACCAGCACCGCGGCGAGGAAGCCGACGACCGGCAGCAGTTCCCTGACCTGCGCCCAGGCGTCCGACGGCGAGACCGCCCCGACGGCGGTGAGCAGCGCGGCGGCCGGGACCGCGGCCGCGGCCTCCGGCCATCCGTGCGGGCGCAGCACGGCGAAGGCCAGGACGATCAGGAGTGCGGCAACCGACAGGGCCTCCGCGGCGGCGGTGTTCAGCGGTCGCTCCTGGTGCTCGGGGTGTCCACGGTCGGTCGGCCGTACCCTGCGATTCCACCATGCGCTCCCGCCGCCCCGGTGGACCCCTCCGGCCCCCGCTCCGCGTACCCCCGAACGCGCCGGCTATCCCTCCCGCGGCCAGTCGCCCCGCGCGGCCAGGTCCAGGACCAGGGCGGCGATGTTCCAGGCGTCGTCCTCGCCGCGGTGGTGGCGGCCCTCCAGCGGCAGACCGGCCAGCGTGAGCGCCTGCGCCATGCCGGGGCGGCGGCGCAGGCCGCGGGCGGTGGTGAAGACCGCCTTGGCGTTGGTGTGCCGCGCGCCGAAGGGGTACGGGACGGCCGCCGCCTGGCACTGCCGGGTGAACTGCTTGCGGTCGTAGTCGCCCCAGCTCGCCCAGGGGCGGCGCCCCGCCTCATGGCGTACCGCCAGTTCGCGGCAGGCGTCGGCGAAGGCCAGACCGCCGTCGACCTCGGCCTGGGTGAGGCCGGTCAGTTCGGTGCAGAAGGCGCTGACCGTGGAGCGGGCCGGGCGGACCAGGATGCGGTGCCTGGCCGTCCGCTCCCCCGCGTCGAGGTCGACGGTGGTCAGGCCGATCTCGATGATCTCGCAGGGCATGCCGGGCGGCGCGTCGCCGTCCCAGCAGGTCGCCTCGACGTCGACGACGTTCAGCAGCAGCGGGGAACCGTAGGACGTGGTCACCCGCGGAGACTACGCGCGTAGTCACCGCGGGTGCACGGGATTTGACGGCGGCGGGCGGTCAGCTCGCGTCGGCCAGGCTGAGGGTGTGCAGCCGCTCGGGCGGGCCGGGTCTCGCGTAGTACCAGCCCTGGCCGGTGTCGCAGCCGAGGTTGCGCAGGTGTTCGGCCTGGGTACGGGTCTCGACGCCCTCGACGGTGACGGTCAGGCCGAGCGCGTGGGCGAGGGAGACGATTCCGCCGACGATCTTGAGGTCGACGGGGTCGGCGGGGTGGCGGCGCATACCGCGGGTGAAGGACCGGTCGAGCTTGAGGACGCTGACCGGGAGCCAGCGCAGCGACGAGAGGTTGGAGTAGCCGGTGCCGAAGTCGTCGAGGGCGATCTCGACGCCGAGGTCGGCGATTCTGCGCAGCGGCTTGAGCGCGTCCTCGTCGGCTCCTATGAGGGCGCTCTCGGTGACCTCCAGGCAGAGCGAGCCGGGGTAGAGACCGGTCTCGTCGAGCACCCGGGCGACCTCGGCGACCAGCTCGGGGTGGTGCAGCTGGACGGGCGAGAGGTTGACGTTGACCCGTGGCGGGCGGCCGCCGCGGTGCTGCCGCTGCCATTCCCTGGCCTGCTGGGCGGCCTCCTCCAGCACCCAGCGGCCGAGCGGCACGATGTGGCCGGTGTTCTCGGCGAGCGGGATGAACTGGTCGGGGCCGAGCACCCCGTGCACCGGGTGGCTCCAGCGGATCAGCGCCTCGGCGCCGTGCACCGCGCCGTCGTCGAGCCCGACCAGCGGCTGGTACTCGATGAAGAACTCGCCGTGCTCCAGCGCGCTGGGCAGCTGGTTGGTCAGGCCGTGCCGGGTGATGGCGCGGGCGTCCGCGTCCGGGTCGGCGATCTCGTACCGGTTGCCGCCCATGTCCTTGGCCCGGTACATGGTGATGTCCGCGCTGCGCAGCACGTCGGCGGCGCCACGGGAGCCGACCGCGCTGTGCACGATGCCGATGCTGCCGTGCACGGGCAGTTCGCGGCCGTCGAGCAGCACCGGCGCCGACAGCGCGTCCAGGATGCGGTCGGCCAGGGCGGTGACGTCGGACGTGCTCGGCGGGTCGGTGTAGAGGGCGACGAACTCGTCGCCGCCGATCCTGGCCACCAGCTGGTCGTTGGAGGTGACACAGGACTGCAGGCGTTCGGCGACGGCCACCAGCAGCTGGTCGCCGACGGCGTGGCCGAGGCTGTCGTTGACGGCCTTGAAGCCGTCGAGGTCGAGGTAGCAGACGCCGATCCGGCTGGTGCCGCTGTCCGAGGCGAGCGCCTCGTCGAGCGCCTCGAAGAAGAGTGTGCGGTTGGGCAGTCCGGTGAGGGCGTCGTGGGTGGCCTGGTGGCGCAGCCGCTGCACCAGGCCGCGCCGCTCGGTGATGTCCTCCAGCAGGGCGAGCTGGTACTGCGGCCGGCCCTCGGAGTCGCGCATCAGCGACACCCGCAGGTTGGCCCACAGCAGCGAGCCGTCGGCGCGCGGGTACGCCTTCTCCACGTGGTACGACTCGCGGTCGCCGCGTACCAGTTCGGCGTTGAGGGTGCGGGTGCCCGGCGCGTTGTCGGGGTGCACCCACTCGCTCACGTTGCGCCGCATGACGTGTGACGCGCTGCCGAACATCCGGGAGAGCGCGTCGTTGATCTCCAGTACGCGGCCGTCCAGGTCGGCGATGCCGATGCCGATGGCGGCGCCCTCGAAGACCGCGCGGAACCGGGCTTCGCTGGCCGCCAGCGCGCCTTCCGCCTCGGTCTGCGCGTTGAGCGCCGCCCTGGATATGGACTCCTGCTCCCGCAGGGTGCGTTCGCGCAGCGCCCGGGAGAAGCCGACGCTGATCGCGTGCTGGAGCCGGGCGCAGCGGGCCCGGCTCTCGTCGATGGCGAGGCCGGGGCCCGGCGGGCAGTAGAGCACCAGGTAGGCGTCGACCACGCCGAGGATGCTGGGCAGCGCCTCGGGGTCGGTGCAGTGCGCGGCGATCAGCGCGGCGCCGACGCCGACGGCCGGGCGCGGGTCGAAGGGGTGCCCGTGCAGGGCGTCGCTCAGCACCCGGGCGAGCGGGACCAGATGGTCCTCGAACTCGCCGCGCGTCATCGAGGTGGCGGTCACCGGGTAGATCGCCCGGCTCCAGATGGCGGCGAACCGCCGCAGGCTGTCGGCCGGGTCCCCTTCGGCCAGGGTGCCCTCGTCGCTCCCGGCGGCGGCCGGACCGGCGGTCACGCCTTCAGCCCCACACCCGCGAGGCCGTGCAGCATGGCGGGGTCGTCGTCCTCGTTGACCGGGGTGTCGGGCCGCCAGAAGGGCAGCGGGACGATGCCGGGGTCGACGATGTCGAAGCCGTCGAAGAACGGTTCCAGTTCGGCCCGGGTCCGCATGATCAGCGGGGTGGTGGTGCGCTGGTAGACCGCCTGGACGCCGCGCTGCCCGTCGGACATCGAGCCGCCCTCCAGGGTGGCGTGGGTGACCACCAGGACGCTGCCGGGCGCCAGCGCGTCCCGCAGGGTCGCGACCACCGCGCAGGGGTCGTCGGCGTCGGTGAGGAAGTGCAGCACCGCGACCAGCAGCAGCGCGACCGGCTTGTCGAGGTCGAGCATCGCCTTGGTCTCGGGGCTGTCGAGGATGCTGAGCGGGTCGCGCAGGTCCGCGGCGGCGATCGTGGCGTTGTCGTTGCCGTCGAGTACGGCGCGGCTGTGGGCGACCGCGACGGGGTCGTTGTCGACATAGACGACACGGGCGCCGGGGCTGGCCGCCTGGGCGACCTCGTGCACGTTGCCGAAGGTGGGGATGCCCGAGCCGATGTCGAGGAACTGCGTGATTCCCCGGTCGGCGGCGAATCGCACCGCGCGGCGCATCACCGCGCGGTTGGCCTGGCCGATCTTGGGAATACCCGGCATGACCTCCAGGGCGAGCCTGGCGGCCTCCCTGTCCACCTCGAAGTTGTGCGAGCCGCCGAGAAAGTAGTCGTAGATCCGGGAAACGCTGGGCACGGTGAGATCAATGCCCTGCGGGGCCCAGGAAGGACGGTCGGTCACGGTTGCGGTCTCCAGGTCATGGGGCTCAACGGACGCGTCACTGGCGGCTGTTCGGCGATGGGCCACGGCGTGGTCGGGGGCTCCTGCTTACCCTGAGAGGCTACTGATCACATGTTCGGAGTGAAACACACAACCGGAAATGAGACGTCCGTTTTTGGACAACAACCACCGGCATGTGCATATGCGAAAACGCGCACCTGCGAAGACACGCACACAACATGCACACACAAAGCGGGTCCGCGGCCACAATCAGCCACGGACCCGCAGTCGTTTTTCGGACAGGTTCAGCAGGCGCCCTCGTCCTGCCACACGCCCCACTCACCGGTGGTGCCGGGCTCCTCGTTGGTGGTCCACCACTTGGCCTTCCACTTGTGGCCGTTGTGCGCGACCTCGTTGCCGTTGACGTAGACCGCGCTCGCGCTCCACTCGGCCACGGTGCAACTGCCGCCGCCGGGCGGGGTGGTGGTCGGCGGAGTCGTCGTGGGCGGGTTGCTGGGCGGCGTCGCGCCGGCGAACTTCACCGAGAACTTCGCGAAGTCCCACGGGTTCTGCGCCACGCTGCTGCAGGTGCCGGAGGTGGTGCCGTTGTCCGGCGGGTTGCACTGCCGGTCCCGGTTGAGCGACCAGAAGGTGAAGCGGCCCATGCCGTGGCTGGTCGCGTAGTCCAGCACGGTCTGGAAGTCCGCCTGGTAGAAGTACTCGCCGGAGTCGCTGCGGCCGTTCATGCCGGAGAAGCCCTCGTGGGCGTAGGCGGTCGCGGTGTCCCAGCCGAAGGTGGTCTTCAGCAGGCCGTTGAAGGCCGTGAGCGCGCTGGTCTGCGACGCCGCCCCGTTGAAGCCGCCGTCGAACGGCATGATCGAGAAGTTGTTGGGCGTGAAGCCCTGCGACTTGGCCTCGTTGAGCATCTGCTGCCCGAACCAGCCGGTGCCCGCCGCGGTACCCGCCGTGGTCACCGACACGTACAGGCCGGGGTTGTTCTGCTGGAGGATCTTGGCGGCGCCGATCTCGTGCGCGACGGCGGCGGTGTTCTCGTACTCCGGCTCCTCCAGGTCGAAGTCGATCGCCTTGAGCTGGTACTTGGTGATCACCTGCTGGTACGCGGCCGCCGTGGAGGCGGCGTCGGAGCAGGCCTGGCCGAGCTTGGTGCCGCCGTAGCCGCCGATCGAGACGGAGACGTCGCCGCCCTTGGCGCGGATCGCGGAGATGACGCCGCCCACCGCGGTGTCCGACGACACGGGGCTGGTGCCGCTCCATGTCGGGCTGCAGCCACCGCCGTTGGGGGCCAGGATGAAGGCGAGCTGGAACGCCTTGAGGCCAGTGGCGTCCATGATGGCCGTCGCGTCGGGCGGGTTGTTGTCGGTGGGCATCAGATACGGGGCTGCCGCGTACCAGTTGTTGCCCAGGGCGTTCGGCGAGACGGTGGCTCCGCTGGCCTGTCCTGAGCTCAGCGCCGCGGCCGTACCGAGCCCGGCCACGGCCAGGACGGCGGCGGCCACACCCGAGCCGAGTGCTTTGAAGCGGTTCACGTCGGAACCTCCTGTGGGGGGAACGTGGCAGTCAGAATCCTGCCCTGGCGCGGACCCGTCAATGGGCTGGTCCAGACCTTTAGAGCAATCCACCAATTGGTCTCTACCACTTGCCCGTTGAGTCCGTTTTCCGTCCCGCCACATGTACGGCGACCGGCCCGCTGAACCCGTCCCGCCCCACCGCGCCCGCACAACCCCAGGTCCGGGCCCCGCACCCCGGGGGGTTGTCGGGGGCGGGGCCCGGCGGCGGTCAGACCACGCCGACCGCGGCGAGCGCGCGGCGCTGCCCGGGGCTCGGGTGCGCGGGGAAGTAGAGATAGCAGACACCGCCGGTGCCGCCGCTCACTCCGCCGGAGGCGTTGATCCGCTTGGTGCGCAGCCAGATCGTTTCAAACTGGGCCCGCTTGTAGACGTTGCGGACCCGGTCGTCGGCGGAGCACGCCGGGTCGTTGGCGACCACGTCGCCCTCCGGGGTGAAGCCCGCGATGCACATCAGATGCCCGGAGGTGCCGTAGCCGGCGCCGTCCAGCTCCGAGGCCAGGAACGACTGTGACGTTATGACCGGGATCCCGGCCTTCACCAGGCGCTCGATGTCGTTGAGGGAGTGCAGCCGGGTGATGACGCCCTGCAGGTCGCGGTAGGTCGCCGCGTAGGCGGCGTTGAAGGGCCAGTTGCCGCAGCCCTCGTACTGGTAGTCATAGGTGTAGCGGGCGCCCTGGTCGACCTGCGGGTCGGCGTAGGAGGGGTCGACCCAGGCCATGTCGGCGGCGGTCGGGCCGCGGCCCCAGTACTCGATGACCATCGTCGACGAGGTCGGGCTGCACCACGCCTCGCCGCCGTTGTCGTACTGCGGGTACTGGCCCTTGTGGATGTTCTGCGAGTAGTGCGGCACCGGCAGTTCGATGCCCGCGCCCACGCCGGGCACCGAGGCCGGGACGGTGAAGCGGTCGGGGATGTTCGAGGCCATCGCGCCGAGCCGCCACACCGTGGGGGTCAGCTCGCTGCCGGGCTTGCGCAGCAGCGTCAGCCGCAGCCGGTACGACGCCAGCAGCGGTCCCGCGGTGGTGTCGTCGATGGAGAAGGTGTCGGTCCAGATGCTGCTCTTGTTGTCGGTCTGGCCGTCCACCGAGGTGCGCCGGATGTCGTCGGGGCCGTCGCCCGCGGTCCACCGGCCCATGATGTAGGCGGGGGTGGCGGTGCCGTCGGTGTAGGTGCCGAGCAGTTCGACCTGGAGCCAGGTGCCCGCCGGGGTGTCCGCGTTCCACGAGGCGATCAGCTCGCTGGCGGGGTGCGGCAGACGGCGTACCGGGGAGGTCCAGGTGGCCGTCTCCCAGGTGGCGGTGGTGCTGGTGTGCGGGTCGGTGTACGTGAAGGTGCCGGTCGCCCGGCCGATCTGCAGTCCCGGCCGCCGCCCCGGCACCGGGCGGGTGCCGGACCGGTCGCCGAACAGCCAGTCGGGGTACGACGTCCAGCCGTGGTAGTCGACGGGTGCGTCGTCGGTCGTGGCGCCGCCCCCGTCGTGCCGCGCGGGGGCGGCACCGGCCGCGCGGGGGGACGCGGCCGGAGCGGCGGAGGCCGGGCTTGCGGAGGCGGATGTCGCCGTCGCGGTCGCCGCGGCCGCCGCCAGCGCGGCGGTCAGCACGGCACGCCGGGGCGCATGTCTGGTCATGTGCGGTGTTCCCCTCGGTGGACACGGGAAATTCCCGCCGCCCCTTTGGAAAGGCGTGGCAGGTGGGGACAACTATCGTCGTTCACCGGCCGTTTCCACCAGGGTTCTCGGCGCGCGCCGGACACCAATATTGGACTGGACCTCTGAAAGCCCGCAGCCCGCTCAGCCGGGGAGAACCACCAGGTCACGTCCTGTCAGATTGAGCCGCTCGCCGCCGCTTTCCGTGCACACCGCAATATCCTCGATGCGCGCGCCGAATGTGCCGGGCAGATAGATCCCGGGTTCGATCGAGAACGCCATTCCGGGTTCCAGCGCGCGTTTGCCGCCCGCCACGATGTACGGCTCCTCGTGGGTCTCCAGCCCGATGCCGTGGCCGGTGCGGTGGATGAAGTGCTCGCCGTATCCGGCGTCGGTGATGATGTCGCGGCCGATCGCGTCCAGTTCTTCCGAGGTGACGCCGGGCCGTACCGCCTCGGTCTGCGCGGTCTGCGCGCGCAGCAGCACCTCGTACAGCTCGCGGAACGCGGCGGGCGGCTCGCCGACCGCGTAGGTCCGGGTGGAGTCGGAGCAGTAGCCGTCGGCGGTGGTGCCGCCGATGTCGACGACCACCGGGTCGCCGCTGTGGATCACCCGGTCGGAGACCTCGTGGTGCGGACTGGCGCCGTTGGGCCCGGAGGCCACGATGACGAAGTCGACGCGCTCGTGGCCCGCCTCGACGATGGCGTCCGCGATGTCCTTGGCGACCTCGCGCTCGGTGCGGCCCGGCCGCAGCCACTCCCCCATCCTGCGGTGCACCCGGTCGATGGCGGCGCCCGCCTGGCGCAGCGCCGCCACCTCGGCGGTGTTCTTGCGGATCCGCAGCTCCGACAGCACGTCCCCGGCGAGCACCGGCTGCGCGGCGGGCAGCGCGGCCTGGAAGGCGAGCAGCTTCTCGGCCCACATGTGGTTGTCGACGGCGAACCGGATGGCGCCGACGGGGATGCGGCGGGCGATCAGCGCGTAGGCGTCGTCGGTCTCGCCGAAGCCGACGATGTCGATGCCGAGGGCGCCGGCGGGTGAGGCCAGCGCGGCGGGCCGCTCCAGGTTGGGCACCACCAGGAAGGCGTCGGCGGTGGCCGGCACCACCAGACAGGTCAGCCGCTCCAGCGGCAGCGCCTGGTAGCCGGTCAGATAGCGCAGGTCGGCGCCGGGCGAGACGAGCATCACGTCGAGCCCGGCGTCGGCGGTGGCCTTGCGGGCGAGTGCGAGGCGATCGGCGGGGTGGAGCGCGGAGTCTGTCACGCCGTCCACGGTAATCCGCCGCGCCCCCCGCCGCAGCGATGCGCGGTGGCGAGCCGCGCGCGTGGAGAGCCGCCGTGGAGATCGGGGCGGCAGACCCTACGCTGCGGTCCATGGACGACGACGGTCTCGCTCTCGCTCCGCTGGCCGACGCGCTGGCCGCGCTCACCCCCTCCTGCGGACCGGTGCGGCTGGTGGCCGTGGACGGCCACGCGGGCTCCGGCAAGAGCACACTCGCCGGGCGGCTGGCCGAGCGGCTCGGCGGCGCGCCGGTGGTCCATCTGGACGATCTGGCCACCCACACCGAGCCGTTCGGCTGGGAGGAGCGGCTGGCGGCCCAGGTGCTGGGACCGCTGGCCGAGGGCCGTACCGCCCGCCATCAGCGCTACGACTGGACCGCCCGCCGGTTCGCCGGGGAGCGGGAGATCCCGGCGGCGCCGGTGGTGCTGCTCGACGGGGTGGGCAGCGGGCGGCGGGTGGTACGCCCGTACCTGGCACGGCTGTTGTGGCTGGAGGTGGACCCGGCGACCGCCCGGCGCCGCGGGCTGCTGCGCGACGGACCCGAGCTGGCGCACTTCTGGACCGGGTGGACCCGCGACGAGGACGACCACTTCGCGGCGGACCCCTCACGCCCGTTCGCGGATCTCCTGGTCCATCAGACGGATGACGGATATCGGGCGGTTCCGGGCCCCGCCACCCGCCGTCCGGAGCCGCCCGGCGGTCACCCGCGGTGACGACTCGACGGCGGTGCGCCGCTGCCGCGTGACACCCGTGCGGATGTCGGTCGGCACCGCTTGACCGGCCGGGTATCCAGCAATTACGTTTTCAACAAGCGGTTGTGAACGACCGCTCAGTGAACGCGGAGCCCCCGGTTGTTCCCCCGTGACCGGGGGCTTCGTCCTGTCTCCAGGCCGTGATCGGCCCGTCGAGGCCCCTGTTTCCTCACGCAGCGTCACCGCTCGGCGGCCGTCCGTCGAAGCCCCCGCCACCGGCTGCTCCCGGCCGACGCCTCGCGGCACCCTACGGCCCGCACGACATCGCGGGTACGATGCGAAACGGGCGGGAGCGGCGGCCGGGGGTGTGCCGCTGCCTGTTCCAACTCCCGCCCCGGGACCAGGGGTTGGGGGCCGAAGGGGCAGCGGTCCGGCGTGGCGCGGGGGAACGATTGGTGGGGACTTGATGGACTTCGGCACCGAGCGTCCGGGCGCCCCGGCCGATCTCGCGTGGCTGCGCGGCGTGGACGCGTACACGATGGGCGCCTACGTACAGGCCGAGGAGGAGTTCCGGTCCGCGGTGCGGATCGACCCCGGCATGGCGGACGCCTGGCTCGGCCTGCACGCGCTGCGCGCCGACACCGCGACGGCGCTGCTGCAGATGTACCGGCACCGGGACCGCTTCGGCGAGCAGCGCGCCGCCCACCGCCGCACCCTCAACTCCTGGTACTGGCTGGGCTGGTGGGTGCAGCCGGTGCTGGAGACCAGCCGCGACCTGCTGCTGGCGCACGCCTCGCACTGGCTGGACGGCCGCCATGTCGCCGAGCTGGACCGGGCGCTCGCGGACTGCCCTCCGGTCGACACCGACCCGCAGGTGCGCTTTCTGTACGCCTGCCGCGACTACCTGGTCAAGGACTGGGAGCGGCTGGTGCGGCACACCGAGCCGCTGCTCGGCGACCCCGTACTGGGCATCGAGGCGGGCCTGTTCGGCGGGATGGCCCGGGTCAGGCTGGAGATGTGCGGCCAGGCCGAGCCGCTGCTGGCCGCGGCCCTGATGCGCTGCCGCAGCGAGCAGCCGCAGCGCAAGGAGTTGCGCTACTGGCTGGCCCGCGCCTACGAGGGCACCGGCCGCACCGCCGCCGCCGTGCCGCTGTACCGCGCGGTGCACCGGGTGGACCCGGCGTTCATGGACACCGCGGCCCGGCTCGCCGCGATCCACGAGACCGACGACGGGCTGGACGAGAGCGCGGGCCTGGCCGCGGTGTCACTGGCCGGGAGCGGCCAGGCGATGCCCGAGGGCGGCGACCTGGACGCGGCGCTGCTCGGCGACCCCGGCGACGGCGGCGTCTCCGCGGCGCCGGGACCCGACCCGGACGAGGCGCTGCTGACCGGCGGCGCGCTGGACGAGGACGTACGGGACCGGTCCACGTCCCCACTGGGCGGCGGACTGCCCAGCCAGCTCCCGATGGGCGGCTCCGATCCGGTGCTGCTCACCCAGGCCCTGGCCGAACTCGACCGCATGGTGGGGCTCGAGCCGGTCAAGCGCCAGGTGCGGGCGCTCTCGGCGCAGCTCAGGATGGCCCGGCTGCGGGCCGGGCAGGGCCTGCCGGTCCAGCCGCCCAAGCGCCACTTCGTCTTCTCCGGCCCCTCCGGCACCGGCAAGACCACCGTGGCCCGCATCCTCGGCCGGGTCTTCTACGCCCTCGGCCTGCTCGGCGGCGACCATCTGGTGGAGGCCCAACGCTCCGACCTGGTGGGCGAGTTCCTCGGCCAGACCGCCGTGAAGGCCAATGAGCTGATCGACTCCGCACTCGGCGGTGTGCTGTTCGTCGACGAGGCGTACGCGCTGTCCAACTCCGGTTACAGCAAGGGCGACGCGTACGGCGACGAGGCCCTGCAGGTGCTGCTCAAGCGCGCCGAGGACAACCGCGACCGGCTGGTGGTCATCCTGGCCGGGTACCCCGAGGGCATGGACCGGCTGCTCGCCGCCAACCCCGGTCTCAGCTCCCGCTTCACCACCCGGGTCGACTTCCCCAGCTACCGCCCGCTGGAGCTGACCCGTATCGGCCAGGTGCTGGCGGCCGACAACGGCGACCAGTGGGACGAGGAGGCGCTGGAGGAGCTGCTGGCCATCGCCGGGCACGTGGTGGACCAGGGTTGGATCGACGAACTCGGCAACGGCCGCCTGCTGCGCACGCTGTACGAGAAGAGCTGCGCCTACCGCGACCTGCGGCTGTCGGAGTACCCGGCCACCCCGAGCCGCGAGGAGCTGTCCACACTGCGGCTGCCCGACCTGATGCAGGCGTACGGCGAGGTGCTGTCCGGGCGGGGCCCCGGGGTGACCCCGCCCGACGCGGCCGAGTAGCCGCGGGAGCCCTCAGCTCACCAGCTCCCCCGGGTCGGCGGGTGCGGGCGAGGGGGCGGGCACCGCGGGATCCCGGTGGGACGGGTCGCGGACCTCGCCGACCAGCATTTCGAGGACGTCCTCCAGGGCGACCAGGCCGAGGACCCGGCCGGAGGCGTCGGCGACCGCCGCCAGGTGCGAGGCGGCCCGCCGCATCGCGGTGAGCGCGTCGTCCAGCGGCAGGTCGGCGCGCAGGGTGGTGATCGGCCGCCACAACCGCTGCGGCACCGGGCGGTCGACCGCCTCCACGTCGAGGACGTCCTTGACGTGCAGATAGCCGAGGTACCCGAGCGCCGCCCCGTCCTGCTCCCCGGCGCCGCCCTGACCCGGGTCGCCGCCGGTCGCGGCGATCGGGAAGCGGGAGTAGCCGGTGCGTACCGTCAGCTCCTCGACCTCGCGCGGGGTGGCCGAGGGGGCGAGCGTGACCAGGTCGGCCGGGGCGAGCAGCACTTCGGTGACCGGGCGGGTGCCCAGCTCCAGCGCGTCCTCCAGCCGCTCCTGCTCGTCGTGGTCGAGCAGCCCCGCCTGCCGGGCGTCCTCGACCAGGACGGTCAGTTCGGCACTGGTGAAGACGGCGTCGACCTCGTCCTTGGGTTCGACCCTGAAGGCCCGCAGGATCAGCCGGGCGCAGGTCCCCAGCACGGCGATGACGGGGCGGAACACCCGGGCGAAGCCGACGAGTCCGGGGCTGAGCCACAGGGCGGTCTTCTCCGGCGCCGCCATCGCCAGGTTCTTCGGCACCATCTCGCCGATCACCAGGTGCAGGAAGACCACCACGGCCAGTGCCAGCACGTAGCCGATCGGGTGGACCAGGTCCTCGGGCATCCGGAGGGCGGAGAACACCGGCTCCAGCAGGTGCGCGACCGTCGGTTCCGCGACGGCGCCGAGGGTCAGCGAGCAGATGGTGATGCCGAACTGGGCGGCGGCCATCATCTCGGGGAGGTGTTCCAGGCCGTAGAGCACGGTACGGGCCCGGCGCTGGCCGGCGGCCAGCGGTTCGATCTGGCTGCGGCGCACGGAGACCAGGGCGAACTCGGCGCCGACGAAGAAGCCGTTGCCGAGTACCAGCAGCAGGGCGAAGAGGAGTTGGAGGGCGCTCATACCGGCGTCTCCTCCCCCGCGTCGGGTGCGATACGCACGATCCGGACGCGTTCGGCGCGGTGGTGGGCCACTTCGCGCACCCGCAGCCGCCAGCCGGGGAGTTCGGCCTCGTCACCCGGTTCGGGGATGCGGGCCAGCAGGTCGGCGACGAGTCCGGCGACCGTCTCGTACGGTCCTTCGGGGGCCCGCAGACCTATCCGGGCCAGGGTGTCTATCCGGCAGCTGCCGTCGGCGTCCCAGGCGGGCAGGCCCGACTCGGGCGCTGCCTGGGCGAGTTCCGGCAGGTCGGCGGCGTCGTGCTCGTCGCGCACCTCGCCGACCAGCTCCTCGACGATGTCCTCCAGGGTGACCACGCCGGCCGTGCCGCCGTACTCGTCGACGACCACCGCTATCGGCTGCTGGCTGCGCAGCATCTCCAGCAGGAGCTGGCCGGGCAGCGTCTCGGGAACCAGCAGCGGGGCGACGGCGATCCGGCCCGCGGGGGTGCGGTCGCGCTGGTCGGCCGGGACGGCGAGCGCGTCCTTGAGGTGCACCATGCCGACGATGTCGTCGAGCCGCTCCCGGTAGACGGGGAAGCGGGACAGGCCGGTGGCGCGGGTGAGGTTGAGGACGTCCGCGGCGGTCGCGGTGTCCTCCAGCGCGCTGACCCGCACCCGGGGGGTCATCACGTTCTCCGCGGTGAGGTCGCCCAGCGACAGGGTGCGGACGAAGAGGTCCGCGGTGTCCTGCTCCAGGGCCCCGGCCAGGGCGGAGTGCCGGGCCAGCGAGACCAGTTCGGTGGGGGTACGGGCGGAGGCCAGCTCGTCGGCGGGCTCCACGCCCAGCATCCGCACCAGCCGGTTGGCGGCCCGGTTGAGCAGCTCGATGACCGGCCGGAAGGCGCGGGAGAAGGCGCGCTGCGGTCCCGCCACCACCCGGGCGACGGCCAGCGGGCGGGAGACCGCCCAGTTCTTGGGGACCAGTTCGCCGATCACCATCTGGACGGCGGAGGCGATCATCATGCCGAGCACGACGGCGATGCCGGGCGCGGCACCCTCGGGGAGCCCGGCCGAGGTCAGCGGGCCGGTGAGCAGGTCGGCGAGGGCGGGTTCCGCGAGCATGCCGACGACCAGCGAGGTGATGGTGATGCCGAGCTGGGTGCCGGAGAGCTGGAAGGAGAGTTTGCGCAGGGCCGCCACGACGCTGCGGGCCCGGCGGTCACCAGCGGCGGCGGCGCGTTCCGCGGCGGGCCGCTCCACGGTCACCAGGCCGAACTCGGCGGCGACGAAGAAGCCGTTGGCGAGGATCAGGACGAGGGCCGCTGCGAGCAGCAGCAGGGAGGTGCTCATGATGCCGCCGCTCCGAAATGCCATGAGGGAGGGGCGGCGCAGGTACTACCGGACGGTTCGTCCATCGGGGTGTGAGTGTCACTCCTCGGTTCGTCGGGGCCCCGCGGGCGGTGCACCGATGGTGCGGGGCGAGCGCGGTCGGCGCCGTTCGTCCCCAGAGTACTTATTGCCGCCGCGCGCGCGAAGAACGGCGGCCGGTCGGCTCACCGCGGTCCGGTGGCCGGGCTTCCGCTGTCCGCCCCCGGCTGGCTGAGCGTCTCGGCCAGCGAGCGCAGCAGCCGGGCGTCGCGCAGCGCCTGCTCACGGGCGATCCCGGGCTGGATGCCCATCACCGCCAGCGTGGTGCCGTCGGCCAGGTCGAGATGGACCCAGGCGTCGCCGGGCCGCAGCACCACCCCGAGCACCTCGGCCCAGTGCAGCCGCCGCCGCACCGTCAGGTTGACCACCGTCAGGCCGTCGCGCTCGGCCACCACCTTGGGGCGGCTGAGCACCGCGAGCGCGCCGAGCACCACGACGCCGATCAGCACCACGACGATCCGGTCGCCGGTGCTCCAGGGCGACGCGCCGTCGTGCGGCATCAGCACCGCGACGGTGCTCAGCGCCACCAGCAGGGCGACCCCGAGACTCAGCAGCACCACCCGGGTGACGACCGGGCGGAAGGTGACGGGCAGCAGCGCGAGCGCCGCCGCCGTGTCGTCCGCCCGGTCGGTGGAGCCGTCCTCCGCGGTCATCACAGCCGGGCGGCGTGGATGCCGGTGGTCAGAATCGCGCGGGCGCCGAGGTCGTACAGCTCGTCCATGATCCGCTGGGCCTCGCTGCTGGGGACCATCGCGCGGACCGCGACCCAGCCCTCGTGGTGCAGCGGGGAGACGGTGGGCGACTCCAGGCCGGGGGTGAGCGCGACGGCGCGCTCGACCTGCTCGACGCGGATGTCGTAGTCCATCATCACGTAGCGGCGGGCGACCAGGACGCCCTGGAGGCGGCGCAGGAACTGCTGCACCTTGGCGTCGTCGCCGTCGGCGCCGACCCGGCGGATCACCACGGCCTCCGACTCCATGATCGGCTCGCCGAAGATCTCCAGACCGGCGTTCCGCAGCGAGGTGCCGGTCTCGACCACGTCGGCGATGGCGTGCGCGACGCCGAGCTGGATGGCGGTCTCGACGGCCCCGTCGAGGTGCACCACCGAGGCTTCGACGCCGCTGTCGGCCAGGTGCTTCTCCACGACGCCCTCGTACGAGGTGGCGACCGTCTTGCCGTCGAGGTCCGCCACCGACGCGGCGGTGCCGGGCTTGGCGGCGTAGTGGAAGGTGGAGCGGGCGAAGCCGAGCTGGAGGATCTCCTCGGCGTTGGCACCGGAGTCCAGCAGCAGGTCGCGGCCGGTGATGCCGATGTCGAGGCGGCCCGAGCTGACGTAGATCGCGATGTCCCGGGGGCGCAGGTAGAAGAACTCCACCTCGTTCTCGCGGTCGACGAGGACGAGTTCCTTGGACTCCTTGCGCTGCCGGTAGCCGGCCTCATGGAGCATGGCCGCCGCGGGTGCGGACAGTGAGCCCTTGTTGGGGACGGCGATGCGCAGCATGGGACCGGGTTCCTTCTGTGGGAGTGACGCGGAGTCGTACGGGATCGGGTGGTGCCGGATCTGTCGGTGCCGGATCAGGTGGTGCTCTGTGGGTGCTCTGTTGGTGCTCGGTCAGAGATGGGAGTAGACGTCGTCGAGGGAGATCCCCCGGGCGACCATCATCACCTGAACGTGGTACAGCAGCTGGGAGATCTCCTCGGCGGTGGCGTCGGCGCCCTCGTACTCGGCGGCCATCCACACCTCGGCCGCCTCCTCGACGACCTTCTTGCCGATCGCGTGCACGCCCTTGCCCACCAGTTCGGCGGTGCGGGACGTGCTGGGGTCGCCGGTGGCGGCCTTGTGCTGGAGCTCGGCGAAGAGCTCCTCGAATGTCTTGTTGGCCATGGTGGTCCTAGCCTACGGGGAACCTCCGGCCGCTCAGCGCCAGGGTTCCGACACGGAGCGCAGAATGGTCGCGGTGGCGACGGCCGCCGTGACCGCTTCGTGCCCCTTGTCCTCGTTCGAGCCGGGCAGTCCCGCACGGTCCAGCGCCTGCTCCTCGTTGTCACAGGTGAGGACGCCGAACCCGATCGGCACACCGCTCTCCACCGCGACCTGGGTCAGCCCGGCGGTGACGCCGTGCGAGACGTACTCGAAGTGCGGGGTGCCGCCGCGGATGATCACGCCGAGCGCCACGATGGCGTCGTAGCCGCGACCGGCCAGCACCTTCGCGACGACCGGCAGTTCGAAGCTGCCCGGCACCCGCAGCAGGGTCGGCTCCTCGATGCCGAGGTCGTGCAGGGCGCGCACGGCGCCGTCCACGAGGCCGTCCATCACCTCGGTGTGCCATTGCGCCGCGATCACGGCCACACGCAGGTCGCCGCAGTTCTTCACGGTCAGCTCGGGGGCGCCCTTACCGCTCACTTCTCTCCTCGGTTCTGTGCTTGCTGGTGTGCTGGTCTGCTTTTCTGCTGGTCGGTGCTACTGGTTGGCGCAGGTGGTGCTCTGCCCCGCGTCCAGCCACGGCAGGTCGTGGCCCATACGGTCCCGCTTGGTGCGCAGGTACCGCAGATTGTGCTCGCCCGCGTCGACCGGCATCGGCTCGCGGCCCAGCACGTCGAGGCCGTGACTGATCATCGCACCGGTCTTGGCGGGGTTGTTGGTCATCAGCCGCAGCGAGCGCACGCCGAGGTCGGTGAGGATCTGCGCGGCGGCGCCGTAGTCACGGGCGTCGGCGGGCAGGCCCAGCTCCAGGTTGGCGTCGAGGGTGTCGCGGCCGCGCTCCTGGAGTTCGTACGCGCGCAGCTTGGACATCAGGCCGATGCCGCGGCCCTCGTGCCCGCGCAGGTAGAGCACGACCCCGCGGCCCTCCTCGGCGACCTTGCGCAGCCCCGCCTGGAGCTGCGGGCCGCAGTCGCAGCGCTGCGAGCCGAACACGTCGCCGGTCAGGCACTCGGAGTGCACCCGGACCAGGACGTCGGTGCCGTCGCCGATGTCGCCCGCGACCAGCGCGATGTGCTCGACGCCGTCGACGGTGCTGCGGTAGCCGTGGGCGCGGAAGTCGCCGTAGACGGTGGGCAGCGTGGTTTCGGCCTCGCGGCGCACGGTCGGCTCGGTCGAGCGGCGGTACGCGATCAGGTCCTCGATGGAGATGATCGACAGGCCGTGCTTGCGGGCGAAGGGGACCAGTTCCGGCAGCCGGGCCATGGTGCCGTCCTCGCGGGCGATCTCCACGATGGCCGCCGCAGGGCGCAGACCGGCCAGCCGCGCCAGGTCGACCCCGGCCTCGGTGTGGCCGTTGCGGACCAGCACGCCGCCGGTGCGGGCGCGCAGCGGGAAGACGTGCCCGGGGCGGACGAAGTCGGCCGCCTCGGAGGCGGGGTCGGCCAGCATCCGTATCGTGGTGGCCCGGTCGGCCGCCGAGATACCGGTGCTGACGCCGTGCGCGGCGCTCGCGTCCACCGAGACGGTGAACGCGGTGCGCATCGACTCGGTGTTGGCGTCGACCATCTGCGGCAGGTCGAGCCGGTCGAGGTCGGGGACCTCCATCGGCACGCAGATCAGCCCGCGGCACTCGGTCATCATGAAGGCGACCGTCTCGGGGGTGATCTTCTCGGCGGCGACGATCAGGTCGCCCTCGTTCTCGCGGTCCTCGTCGTCGACGACCACCACGGGGCGGCCCGCGGCGATGTCGGCGATGGCGCGCTCGACGGGGTCGAGGGCGAGGTCGCCGTCTTCGTACCAGTCGTCATGCAGTGCGGTCACGGCGTTCATGCCGTCACTCCCTCCGTCAGCGTGCTCGGGTGGGGCCGGGTCTCGTCGGGGTGCGGTGCCGGGGATCCGTCCGCCCTGGTCTGCTGCCACCAGGCGTACATCCCGACGATCACCAGGACGAAGTAGATGATGTAGACGAGGCCGGAGAACGGCAGCCCGCTGTGGAAGTTCAGCGGCACGCCGACCATGTCGACGGCCAGCCAGGCGAACCAGAACTCGACCCAGCCGCGGGCCTGGGCGTACATCGCGGCGAGGGTGCCGGTGAAGATGTACGCGTCCGGCCAGGGGTTCCAGGACAGCGACGGGTAGGCCAGGAAGAGCGAGGCCACGGCGAGGGTGCCGAGGCCCGTGGCGACCACCAGCAGGACGCGCTCCCGCCAGGTGGCGAACCTGATGGTGAGCCGGCCCGACGCGGCGCCGCCGCGCCGCCACTGGAACCAGCCCCAGACGGCGACGGTGATCACCACGAACTGCTTGCCGACGCCGCCGCCGAGGTGCGCGGACCAGAAGGCGGCCACCAGCACCACACCGGACAGCAGCTGCACCGGCCAGGTGAGCATCGCGCGGCGCCAGCCGAGGGCGAGCGCGCCGAGTCCCAGCAGGTTGCCGATCATGTCGGACCACATCACGTGCTGGTCGAAGGCCGTGAACGCCTCGCTGTCGAGCCAGTGGAGTGCGCTCATCGCGCGGCCTCCGGCTCCCCCGTGCCCATCATGCGCTCCACGTACTTGGCGATGACGTCGACCTCGAGGTTGACCGGCTCGCCGGGCTGCTTGATGCCGAGCGTGGTCAGCGCCAGCGTGGTCGGGATGAGGCTGACGGTGAAGTAGTCGGTGCCCGCCTCGACCACGGTGAGGCTGATGCCGTCGACGGTGATCGAGCCCTTCTCGACCACGTAGCGGGTCAGTTCGGCGGGCAGCGAGATCTTGATGATCTCCCAGTGCTCGGCGGGCGTGCGCTCCAGGACCGCCCCGGTGCCGTCGACATGGCCCTGGACCAGATGGCCGCCGAGCCGCCCGCCGAGCGCCATCGGGCGCTCCAGGTTGACCCGCGAGCCGGGTGCCAGCGCGCCGAGGCTGGAGCGCTTGAGGGTCTCGGCCATCACGTCGGCGGTGAACGCGCCGTCGCCGAACTCGACCACGGTCAGGCAGACGCCGTTGACCGCGATGGAGTCGCCGTGCTTGGCGCCCTCGGTCACGACGGGTCCGCGGACGGTGAAGCGGCTGGCGTCGCCCTGGTCCTCGACGGCGGTGATCTCACCCAGTTCTTCGACGATTCCGGTGAACACTTCAGCTCTCCTGAGGGGCGGTGGCGGTGGGAACGGCGGTGACGCGCAGATCGGGCCCGAGCCGGGCGACGTCGGTGACGTCGAGCCGCAGGGCCTGCGCGATGGTGCTGATGCCCGCGTCGCCGAGGGCCGTGGGCCCGGCGCCGAGCAGTGCGGGGGCGAGATAGCCGACGACCTGGTCGACGGCGCCGGCCGCGACGAAGGCCCCGGCGAGCGTCGGTCCGCCTTCGAGCAGGACCGAGCGCACCCCGCGGGCGTGCAGCGCGGCGAGCAGCGCGGTCACGTCGACGCCGTGTCCCGACGGGCCGTACGGCAGCGCGACGGTGTCGACGCCCGGCAGGTGCGCGGTGTCGGCGTCCTTGCCGACGGCGACCAGGGTCGGGGCCGCGTCGTCCAGCACGCGGGCGTCGGGGGTGATCACGGCCCGGGTGTCGACGACGACGCGCAGCGGCTGGGTGACGCCGTCGATGCCGCGGACCGCCAGGTGCGGGTCGTCCGCGCGCAGGGTGCCGGAGCCGACGACGACCGCGTCGGCCTCGGCGCGCAGCCGGTGGACGTCGGCGCGGGACTCGGCCGAGCTGATCCAGCGACTGGAGCCGTCGGCGGCGGCGATCCGGCCGTCGAGGGTGGCGGCGTACTTCCAGCGCACATAGGGGCGTTCGAGGCGTACGGAGGTGAGGAAGGCGATGTTGACGGCCTCGGCCTCGGCGGCCAGCAGGCCGCCCTCGACGTCGACGCCGGCGGCGCGCAGGGTGGCGGCGCCGCCGGAGGCGGACGGGTTGGGGTCGGCGACCGCGTACACGACCCGGGCGATCCCGGCCTTGATCAGCGCCTGGGCGCAGGGGCCGGTGCGGCCGGTGTGGTTGCAGGGTTCGAGGGTGACCAGGGCGGTGCCGCCGCGGGCCCGCTCACCGGCCGCCAGCAGTGCGTGCACCTCGGCGTGCGGGCCGCCCGCGCGCTGGTGCCAGCCCTCGCCGACGGGCGTGCCGCTCGCGTCGAGGATCACACAGCCGACGACGGGGTTGGGGGCGGTGTCGCCGAGGGCGCGTGCGGACAGCGCGACAGCGCGTCGCATCGCGTCGGTTTCCGTGGCGGTGGCCACCGGGTCCTCCTGCCTCATCGGGCACGGACTCCGGGGCGTGGGACTGGACGGGAACACCGCACACCGGGACGCCTGGGACGACCGCGGACGAGAACGCGCTGCGCGCATGTCGCCCGCCGACGGCGGCGTACCCGAGTGAACGCCCGCCGCGCACTGCCTCCCATCCGGACTTTCACCGTCGGTCCAGGAATTTCACCTGGTCAACCGGCCGCTGGCTGCGGACGGGTCGCGGACTATAACCGCCGGTTCGGAATTACACCGACCCCGGAGTGCGCAAACGTCACTGGTACGAGATCAGTGTGCCACGCAAGGCAACCCCCGATCCAGCCATTACCTGTGGTCTGACTCACAAGGTGGTCACCCGTCCCACGCCCTGGACACCACGGCCGTCCGGGGGACGCACCCCGCCACGCAGCGCGGCGGGACACCAGTGATGCACGTGCCGCGAGAGGCGGCGGAGCCGCCTGAGGCGTTCAGGCGCCGCGGCAGCGGGCGGGCGCGGAGACACGCCTGCGGCGAGAGGTGGCAGAGACGCCCGGCGAGAACGCCCGCCGCCTCGGACGCGCGGGCACGAGCCGGGCCGCGGCAGCGGGCAGGCGCGGGGACCGCGCCGCGAATGCGCACGGGCGCGGACCCGCCCGGACGCCAACCGCACCGCGGCGCCCAGGCGTCGGGACATCCCGCGGCAGCGGGCTCCTTATCCAGTTGGGGCGAAGAGCGCCTCCTGGGCCGCGTCCATCGCCGAGACCACGGCGCCGCGGAGTACCGCGCCGCCCTCGACCGCGCTGACCTGGACGAGGGTGGGGAGGGGGGAGAGGCGGGCGAGGTGGTCGGCGACGCGTTCGGCGATCGCGTCGCCGCCCGCCTGGCCGACCTCTCCGGCGAGGACCACCCGTCCCGGGTCGAGCACCGCGCAGATCGCGGCGGCGCCCAGGGCGATACGGGAGGCCAGCTCCTCGAGGAAGGCGTCGGCGGCGGGTCCGGCCGCGATCGCGTCCCGTACCGCCCGCGCCGCCGTGGCCGCGTCGGGGGTGGGTCCGGTGGGCAGGCCGTGGGCGCGGGCCAGCGTGCAGACCGCCCGGCTGCCGACCAGTCCGTGGTAGCCGTCGTCGCAGTCGGTGGCGGTGGGCAGCCGGGTGGTGCCGGGCAGCGGCAGGAAGCCGACCTCGCCCGCGCCGCCGGAGGCCCCGCGGCGCAGCCGGCCGTCGAGCACCACGGCGGCGCCGACGCCGCCGCCCAGCCAGAGCAGCACGAAGGTGTCGCCGTCCTGGGCGGCGCCGAGCCGCTGTTCCGCGACGGCGGCGAGGTTGACCTCGTTCTCCAGCAGGACGGGCACGCCGAGCCGCGCCCGCACCTCGTCGACGAGGTCGCCGTGCCAGGCGGGCAGCGCCCCGGAGGAGCTGAGTCGCCCGGTGACCGGGTCGACCAGACCGGGGGCGCCGCAGGCGACGGTGTGCAGCGCGGTGGCTCCCGCGCCGCGGGCGGTCGCGCGCAGCAGCTCGATGCCGTCCTCGACGATCCGGGCGGCGTCGGTGCCGGGCGCGACCGGCAGTGCGGCGCGGGCGACGGTACGGCCGAGGAGGTCGGCGATCTCCACCCCGACGCTCTCGATCCGGACGTCGAGCCCGGCGACGTACGCACGGTCGGCGACGATCCCGTACAGCCGGGCGTTGGGGCCGCGCCGGGCCTCGCCCGCCTCGCCGACCACCTCGATCAGACCGGAGTCCTGGAGCCGCTCGACCAGGTCGGCGACGCTCGGCCGGGACATGCCGGTCAGTTCCTTGAGCTGGGCGGCGGTCAGCGGACCCTCCGCCTGGAGCAGCCGCAGGGCGAGCCGGTCGTTGATCTCGCGGGCGGTACGCGGCGACGCGTTGCGACCGGAGTGCGCGCGGGTGGCGGTCATACGGCGATCCTTCCAGACCCCGGCGAATATCTCTTAACTTTCAGGCAGGCTTCCTGATAGTTTACGCCGCATGAGCCGCATGAAGAGCGCCGCCGCCACCGAGGCGACTCCGCCCGCCGTCCGCCGGGCCCATCTGACCATCGCCGTCGTCTTCGCCGTGCACGGAGCCGCGGCCGGCACCTTCGCCACCCGTATCCCGTGGATCAAGGACCACCTCGGGCTCAGCGCGGCCGCGCTCGGACTGGCCCTGGCCTGCCCGGCGATCGGCTCGTCACTGATGATGCCGCTGGCCGGACGGCTGATGCACCGGCTCGGCTCGCGGGCGGCACTGCGGCTGCTGCTCGGGCTGTGGTGCGCGGTCCTCGCACTGCCCCCGCTCATGCCCGGCCTGCCCTGGCTCTGCCTGGCGCTGCTCGCCTTCGGCGCGAGCGCGGGGATGGCCGATGTGGTGATGAACGCGCTCGGCGTGGAGATCGAGGAGCGCAAGGGGAAGTCCATCATGTCCGGGCTGCACGGCATGTGGAGCGCGGGCACCCTGGTCGGCGCGGCCATCGGCGTGCCCGCGGCCCACGCGGGACTGGACGCCCGGGTCCACCTCGGCGCCATGGCCGCCGTGCTGGTGGTCACCGGCTATGCCGTCTGCGCCGGGGCGCCGGACATCAGGCCCACCGCCGGCGAGGACGCCCCGCCGCGCTTCGCCCTCCCGCCGCGGGCGGCTCTGGTCATCGGCGCCATCGGCTTCTGCGGGGTCTTCGCCGAGGGCGGCAGCGCCGACTGGTGCGCGGTGTACCTGCGCGACATCGCGGGCGCCTCCCCCGGGATCGCCGCGGTGGCGTACACCGCCTTCTCCTGCACCATGGCGGTCACCCGGCTCTTCGGTGACCTCGCGGTACGGCGGCTGGGCCCGGTGACCACGCTGCGGACCGGCGGGGTGGTCGCCACCCTGGGCGGCACGCTGGTGGTGACCTCGCACCACCAGGTCCCGGCGATCGCGGGGTTCGCGCTGCTGGGCGTCGGGATAGCCGTGGTGGTCCCGCTCTGCTTCGCCGCCGCCGGGCGGCGCGGCCCGAACCCCAGCCAGGCGATCGCGGGCGTCGCGACCGTGACGTACACCTCGGGTCTGATCGCTCCCGCCGCGATCGGCGGTATCGCCGGAGCCAGTTCGCTGACCGTCTCCTTCACCCTGGTCACCGTGCTGACCCTGGGGCTGGTCCTCGGCGCCGGCGTCGTGAAGCCGCCGCCGGGCAAAGCGGTGGCGGGCTCCCCCGACCCCGCGGCCGCGGGTCTGCCCGCCGCGGCCGAGTAGCCGGACGGACGACGGCACGGCGGGGCGAGGCGGGGCGAGGCGAGGCGAGGCGAGGGGGAACGGCGACGGCCGTACGGATGGCGTACGTACGGCCGTCGCGCCCCGGCGCGTTATGGGGGTCCGCGCCGAGTCCGTGGGGATCAGCCGGAGATGGGGTCGAGCTGTTCCGCGGCCGGTCGCAGCGGCCACAGGTCACCGCCCGGCGGCGCCTCCAGCAGCGGCACGGCCGCCTTCGCCTTGGCGTCGCCCGCGTCGGCCGCCGCGCGCACCACGTCACTGGCGGCGAAGCGCTGGAACTCCAACTCGGGGTAGGCCCAGGCCGCTCGGCCGGTGGCGGCGGGCAGCAGGAACTCCACCGCCTGCTTGATGCCCGCGCCCGCCGGGTTGCGGTAGTTCCACAGGTCCACGCCCACGTGCCGGCCGATGTCGGCGAGCCGGGTGAGGGCGAGCAGGTCGAAGGTCGTGTAGTGGTAGCTGCGGGTGCGGGCCAGCTCCTGCGGCAGGCCGCCGTCCGCGGCGATCTGCGGGTCGATCCGCTTGGCCTTGGCCGCGATCACCGTCTGCCGGGCCAGGTCCCGGTGGCCGGTGGCCAGTTGGAGCGCGGCGAGCTGCATGTCGAAGAACGTGCCGTGGTTGTTGGCGGCGTTCGCCTCGTCCGCGGCGAAGGTGCCGCCGAGCCAGGTCTCGAAGTCGCCGTACCAGCTCTGCATTCCGGCGTGGTCGCTCTTCGTCCAGCCGGGGGCGCCGGTGTCGAGGATCGCGGTGGCGTCCAGGACGTCGGTGAACTGCTGCGAGAAGTCGATGATGCCGATCGCCCGGCCGTCGGTCTTGCAGGGGATGATCTGGCCGTGGTCGAGGTTGGGGTTCATCCGGGTCGCCGGGTCGGTGAACCAGGTCCGCAGGATCTGCGCGGCGTGCTCGGCGTAGGCCGCCCTGCCGGTGTAGTACCAGGCCAGCGTCAGGGTGTAAACGGAGGTGAAGACCTTCCCGCGCCCGTCGTGGTCGGTGATGGTGTCCACGTCGGGGTTGCGCACCCCGTCCTTCTGCACGTACGGGCAGCCCCAGGGGTTGTCCGCGGTCTTCGGCTGGGTCGGCCACCAGTACGGGGCCTGGCTGAGGTAGTCGTGCTTGTCGCCGCCGGGCGGGGTCTGCGGCTTGTCCATGACGGACCACGGGCCCTGGCCGAGCCACTGGTCGGCCTGCGCGGTCAGTTGGGCGAGGGTGGCGGTCAGCGCCTTGTCGCCGTGGTGCAGTGCGATGCTCGCCTGGCGCAGCCGCGCGCCGTCGAGCACGACGGTCTTCGGCGCCTGGCGGACCGGCGGGGCGGGACGGTGGTGCGGTGCCGCCCCCGCCGGTGAGCCGGACATCAGCGTCGCCGCGAGCGCGAGCCCGGCGGCGAACAGCATGGGGAGTCCTCTCCTCATCACCACTCCAATCAGGTATATGAACTTCGTTCACTCTTACAATCGTTGGAGCGTAGGGTCAGCCTCCGCCCACGGCAATGGCCTGGACAGGATCCGTTCATGTCAGGTGTGGGGTTCAGTGGGCTGAATCTGCCCGGAAAGACTCGATTCACCGCGATTCACCGCGATTCACCGGGGTTCGCGGCGGGAGGTGGAGGCCGGGGCACTCACGGCAGACTCCGGGGCTCCTGGCGGAAGACGTCACACCACAGGAGGACAGGGGTCCGGCGGGCGCGCACGGGGGAATCGAGCCCGCCGGACCGTGTCTCCACGTTAGCGTCCCCTCACGCACCGTTGGGAGAACAAGTGCCCAAACAGTGCCGCGCGAATACGCCATGGCATGGGCGCGCCTCCATCACCCGTACGAGGCAAGGCAGTTGGGACTGTCACGCATGAGTGGACGGCGGTATCAGCCGACCGAGAGGTCCTGCAGCCCCACCACGCGCAGTAGTTGAAGCCGGTCGTAGGACTCGGTGCCGGGACGGGCGGTGTAGACGATCAGCCGCTGGTCGTGCTCGGCGCTGAGCAGCACCTCGCAGTCCAGGGTCAGCTCCCCCACCACCGGGTGCAGGATCCGTTTGGTGTCCGACCGCCGCACCGCCACCTCGTGCTCCTCCCACAGCCGGGCGAACAGCGGGCTGGAGCCGCGCAGTTCGGCGACCAGCGCGGCCGGTCGCGGGTCGTCGGGCCGGGCCGCGAGCACCGCCCGCAGATGCGCGACATGGTTGCGGGCCAGCGTCTCGTGGTCCTCCTCGGGGAACCTGGCGCGGGCCTCGGGGTCGGTGAACATCCGCCGCACCACATTGCGCATCCGCGGCGGCCGGGCGGACACGTCGCCGTGCAGGGCCGCGGCCATCGCGTTCTGCGCCAGGATGTCGCCGCAGTCGTTGACGACCTGCGCCGGGGTGTCGTGCAGCCGGTCGAGCACCAGCAGCAGCCCGGGGCGGACGTGCCCGCTGCCGCCCGCCTCGCGCGGCGGCTCCTCGCCGCCGAGGTGGAACAGGTGGTCCCGCTCGTCCGCCGTCAGCCGCAGCGCCCGGGCCAGCGCGGTGAGCATCTGCCGGGACGGCCGGGGTCCGCGGGCCTGTTCCAGCCGGGTGTAGTAGTCGACCGACATCCCGGCGAGCTGGGCCACCTCCTCGCGCCGCAGCCCGGGGGTGCGGCGCCGGGCGCCCGCGGAGAGCCCCACGTCGGCGGGGGCCAGCCGGGTGCGGGAGCGGCGCAGGAAGTCGGCGAGTTCGGGTCTGTCCACCCTTCCAGCATGCGGCCGCGGCCCGCCGCTATCCAGGGACTGCCACTCCCTGGATCAGCGGGTCTCTCCCGGCCCGCCGCGGCGCCGCGCAGGGTGGAACCGGAGCCGCCGAGGCGCGGCCCGCCCGGAGCGAGCACCGGGCCCCCTCACGAGGAGTTCACCATGAAGATCCTGGTCACCGGCGCCACCGGTCAGGTCGGCCGCAGGTTCGTCCCCCGGCTGCTGCAGCACGCGGCGACCGCGGCGGGCGGCGCGCCCGCCGACACCGTACGGGTACTGGTACGCGACGCGGCGCGGGCGGAGCCGCTGGCCCGGCTCGGCGCGGAGGCCGTCACCGGCGAGCTGCGCGACGCCGGCGACGTGGCCAAGGCACTGGCGGGCGTCGACGGGGTGGTCAACATCGCCGCCGCCTTCCGCGGCGTCCCCGACGACGAGGCGTGGGCGGTCAACCGCGACGCCGCGCTCGGCCTGGGCCGCGCCGCGCTCGACGCGGGCGTCACCCGCTTCGTGCAGGTCAGCACCAACCTGGTGTACGGCGCCGGACGCGGCCGCCCGGCGGTCGAGGACGACGCCCCGATCCCCGGCTCACCCATGTGGGGGGCCTATCCGGAGTCCAAGCACGAGGCCGAGCGTGGCCTGCTGGCGCTGCATCGCGAGGAGGGCCTGGACGTGCGGGTCGGGCGGCTGGCCTTCGTCTACGGCGAGGGCGACCCGCATCTGGCCCAGTCGATGCGGTGGGCGGCCGGCTGGGCGGCCCACCAGCGGTTGCAGATGGTCCACCACGCCGATGTCGCCCAGGGCCTGCTGCGCGTGCTGTACGCGGCCGGTGCGGCGGGCCGCGTCTTCAACATCGCCGACGACGCCCCGGTCACCGCCGCCGAACTGCACCGGCTCAACGGCGCCGCGCTGCCCGGGGGCATGGCCGACCGGCCGCTCCCCGACCCCTGGGAGGGCGTCGTCTCCACCCTGCGGATCCGCGACGAACTCGGCTTCCGCCCGCTGTACCCGTCCGTGTGGACCGCGCGGGACGCGGGCGCGCTCTGAGCGCGCCGCCCGCGTACGGCCGTCCGCGCGGTGGAGGCTGGCCGCATGACGACGACCCCCACCGGCGTGGGCACCGTGGTGAGCCGGATGCGCGCGCTGGGCGCGGCGCTGCCGCAGGGAGACGGCGTGGCCGTCTTCAACCGCGTGTACCTGTCGGTCACCGAGGAGTTGGAGCGGCGGCTGGCCGCGGGCGCCTTCGCGGACACCGCGACCGCCGGGCAGCTGGCCGTACGGTTCGCGGGCCGCTATCTCACCGCGGTCGGGGACGACGCGGCCGGGCGCCGTCCGCCCGCGTGCTGGCGGGCGTTGCTGCGGGTGCGCGGCCACCACGACATCCGGGGGCTGCAGTTCGCCCTGGCCGGGATCAACGCCCATATCGGCCATGACCTGGCGCTCGCCGTGGTCGACACCTGCCGGGTCGCCGATTGCGAACCGCCCGCGCTGGAAGGCGACTTCGACCGGATCGGCGAGGTGCTCACCGGTATGGAGGTCCGGGTCCGCGAGGAGCTGATGCCGGGGCCCGACCCGCTGGAGCGGGCCGATCCGCTGACCCATCTGGTGGGCTCGTGGAGCCTGGAGCGGGCCCGGGACGCGGCCTGGGCCGCGTCCCGGGTGCTGTGGTCCCTGCGCCACCTGGAGGGCGCGTACGCCGAGTGCGCGGAGCGGCTGGACGCCGGGGTCGCCCTGGTCGGCCGCTTCCTGCTGACGCCGCTGGGCGACCGCTAGGCCCGAAGGCGCGGCCTCAGTCCTCCGGCAGCAGCACCGGGGCGATCTCGTCGTACAGGTCGCCCGGTCCCGGGTTGGTCGGGTCGGTGGTGCCGCCGAGGTGGTGCATGACGCCCCACACCGCGTTGAGCGCGGTCTGCACGGCGCCCTCGGCCCATCCGGCGGTCCAGGAGATGTCGTCGCCCGCGAGGAAGATGCCGCGCTTGTCGGCGGGCAGGGCGTCCTGCATGAAGTGGGTGAACAGACGGCGCTGGTAGCGGTAGTGGCCGGGCAGGTTGGCCTTGAACGCGCCCATGAACCAGGGCTCGTTCTCCCAGGAGACGGTCACCGGGTTGCCGATGATGTGCTTCCTGATGTCGACCTTCGGGTAGATCTCGCCCAGCGACTTGAGCATGACCTCCATCCGCTCGGTGGCGCTCAGCGGCAGCCACTTCAGGCTGTCGTCGCACCAGGTGTACGACAGGCAGATGGCGGCGGGCCGGTCCGGGCCGTCGTCGAGCAGGTAGGTGCCGCGGGTCATCCGGTCGGTGAGCGTCATCGACATGACGTCCCGGCCGGTCGGCTCGCCGCGGTCGTCCACGGCCTCGTCCAGCCAGAACGGCCGGTCGACCGGCACGAACAGCTTGGACGACTCCATGTAGTGGGTGCGCTCCATCGCCGTCCAGTGGTCGATCGGGAAGAGCGAGTCGTCGCAGGCGATCTTGGACAGCAGCAGCCAGCTCTGCGCGGTGAAGACCGCGGCGCGGTAGGTGCGGATGTCGCCGGTGGCGTCGGTGACGGTGATCCGGTTGCCCGCGGTGCGGTGCAGGCCGGTGACGGCCGGGCGCGGGTCGCCGCCGTGCAGGGAGCGCAGCGAGGTGCCCTTCGGCCAGTGCACGGTCTTGTCCGGCTCGCGCTCCCACAGCCGCGTCGGGAGCTGCTGCGAACCGCCCACGACGGCGCGGTGGTCGTCGTCGGCGCCGGTGTAGACGACCCGCAGGATCTCCAGGATGGAGTTGGGGAAGTCGGTGTCCCAGCCGCCGGTGCCGAAGCCGACCTGGCCGAAGATCTCCCGGTGCCGGAAGGACTTGAAGGACGGCGAGTCGCACAGGAAGCCGTAGAAGGTCTGGTTGTCGAGCTTCTCGACCAGCGCCGACCAGATCCGCCGGATCTCCGGGATGTCGCGCTCGCGCAGCGCCCGCTGCATCGAGGAGAAGTCGGCGCCGTCCTCCAGGCAGGCGTTCCAGGCGTGCATCACCTGGTGGTAGACCTCGGGCAGGTCCTCCACCGAAGTGGCGTAGTGGGACTCGCCCTTGAGGTCGACGACGGTCGACGGGGTGTCGGGCGCAAGCGGGTTGGGGAACGGCTTGGTCTCCAGGCCGACGAGGTCCACGTAGTACTGGAACGCGGTCGAGGACGGCGGGAAGCGCATCGCGCCCAACTCCGCGGTCAGGCCCGGGTCGCAGCCGTCGAAGCCGACGGTGCGCAGCCGTCCGCCGATCCGGTCGGCCTCGTAGACGACGGGCCTCAGGCCCATCTTCATCAGCTCGTAGGCGGTGATGATGCCCGACAGGCCGCCGCCGATGACGGCGACCTCGGTGCCGTGCTCGGTCGCGGGTATCGAGCCGAGCCCCGCGGGGTGGGCCAGGAAGTCGTCGTAGGCGTACGGGAAGTCCGGGCCGAACATGGTGATGGGCGGCGCGGCCTGGGCCTCGGCGTGCTGCTCGTCATGGACCGCGGTGGGCACGGACGTCATGGGATGGCTCTCCTGGCTGTGCGGTGGGGCGGGGCGGGGCTGGCGGTCTTCGGGCGGCGGTCAGCCGAGCGAGCGGTAGAGCTCGGGGCGGCGGTCGGCCAGATACGGGGTGTCCGCCCGGACGGCCGCGATCAGCGCGAGGTCGGCGTCGGCGACCAGCAGTTCCTCGCCGGTCCCGGCACGGGCGCGGACCACGCCGTCGGGACCCGCCAGGCAGCTGAGCCCGGTGAAGTGGAACTCGCCCTCGGCGCCGCTGCGGTTGACGTACGCCACATGGAGCTGGCTCTCGTACGCGCGGGCCGGGACGAGGGTGTGGGGGACGAACTCGTACGGCCGCATCAACGCCGTGGGGACGACGAGGAGTTCGGTGCCGGCCAGCGCGTGCGCGCGGACCGTCTCGGGGAACTCCACGTCGTAGCAGATGAGCAGGCCGACGCGGACGCCGTCGAGGGTGGCCTGGACGACGGGGGTGTCGCCGGGGGTGAAGGCGGCCCGCTCGAAGTCGCCGAACAGATGGGTCTTGCGGTAGTCGGCGAGCGGGGCGCCGTCCGGGCCGACCAGGCGCACCGCGTTGTAGACCGCGTCGCCGTCGCGTTCGGGGTAGCCGTAGGCGATGGCGAGGCCGTGGCGGGCGGCGATCTCGGCGACCCGGTGGGCGGACGGGCCGTCGGCGGGCTCCGCGAGCGCCGCCACCTGGTCGCCGATCGCGTACCCGGTCAGGTACATCTCGGCGGTGGCCAGCAGCCGGGCACCCTCGGCGGCGGCCCGGCGGGCGGCGCCGTCGAGCGCGTCCAGCGACTCCGTCACGGAGCCGGGCACGCCCGCGGGGCCCTGGAGGAGCGCGGTGCGCAGCGACGACATCGAACCTCACGCAGGGTCGGGCGCGCCGGGGAGGCGGCCAGTTAGGGGGACGCCTACGACGGTACGGTCGGCCGTCCCGCACGGACAAGGCGCGGTTGTTCGTCCGGAGCAGCGATCCGTTGCGTCTTTTCTGCCCGCTTCGGCGATTCGTTGCGCCCTGTGACCCACGTCGCTTCCCGGGCCCCGGACCCGCCCCCGGGACGCTCCGAAACCCGCCCCGGACCGGCTGTCAGGTGGGCGATCCCGAGCTGTAGCGGCGCAGCAGCGGCGACAGCACCAGCACCGACTTGGTCCGCTCCACGAAGTGCTCCCCCGCGATCCGCTCCAGTACCCGCTCGAAGTGGCGTACGTCGGAGGCGAAGACCTGCACGACGGCGTCCGCGTCGCCGGTGACGGTGGAGACGGACGCGACCTCGGGGTAGCGGGACAGGCCGTGCAGGATGTCGTTGGGCGAGGTGTTGCGGCGGCAGTAGATCTCGATGAACGCCTCGGTCTGCCAGCCGAGCGCCGCCGGGTCCACCCGTACGGTGAAGCCGGTGATGGCGCCCTCGGCCAGCAGCCGGTCGACCCGGCGTTTGACGGCCGGCGCGGACAGGCCCACCTGGGCGCCGATGTCGGCGTAGGAACGGCGGGCGTCCTCGGCGAGGGCGTGCACGATGCGTTCGTCGAGATCGTTGAGCAGCTTCACAACTCGCAGGATAGAGACATCCGGGGGCAGATCCGGGCGTCGGCCCCCGGGACCCGCCCCTCGGCGGGGGCGGGATCCCTGGCGGAGCGGCGGGTCCCCGGGCGTGTCCTAGGTCCAGCTGGCGTGCAGCGGCTTGCCCTCGGCGTAGCCGGCCGCGCTCTGGATGCCGACGATGGCCTTCTCCTCGAACTCGGCCAGCGAGGCGGCGCCCGCGTAGGTGCAGGAGCTGCGGACACCGGCGATCACCGCGTCGATCAGGTCCTCGACGCCCGGCCGCGCCGGGTCGAGGAACATCCGCGAGGTGGAGATGCCCTCCTCGAACAGCGCCTTGCGGGCCCGGTCGTAGGCCGACTCGTCACTGGTGCGGTTGCGGACCGCGCGAGCCGAGGCCATCCCGAAGGACTCCTTGTACGGGCGTCCGTCCGCGGTGTGCTGCAGGTCGCCCGGCGACTCGTAGGTACCGGCGAACCAGGAGCCGATCATCACGTTGGAGGCACCGGCGGCCAGCGCCATGGCCACGTCGCGCGGGTGGCGCACCCCGCCGTCCGCCCAGACGTGCTTGCCGTACTTGCGGGCCTCGGCGGCGCACTCCAGCACCGCGGAGAACTGCGGGCGGCCGACACCGGTCATCATGCGGGTGGTGCACATGGCACCGGGGCCCACGCCGACCTTGATGATGTCGGCGCCCGCCTCGATCAGGTCGCGCACGCCCTCGGCGGCCACGATGTTGCCCGCGACCACCGGCACCCGCGGGTCGAGACCGCGCACCGCGCGGACCGCGGCGATCATCGACTCCTGGTGGCCGTGCGCGGTGTCGACGACCAGGGTGTCCACCCCGGCGTCGAGGAGCTGCTTGGCCTTGCCCGCCACGTCGCCGTTGATCCCGACGGCGGCGGCGATCCGCAGCCGCCCGCGGTCGTCGACGGCGGGCTCGTAGAGGGTGGCGCGCAGCGCGGCCTTGCGGGTGAGGATGCCCGCCAGCCTGCCGTCGCCGTCCACGGCGGGCGCCAGCTTGCGGTGCGCGTCCTCCAGCCGGTTGAACGCCTCCCGCGGGTCGATGCCCTCGTCGAGCAGCAGCAGGTCGCGGGACATCACCTCGGAGAGCTGGGTGAAGCGGTCCACTCCGGTGAGGTCGGACTCGGTGACGACACCGACCGGCCGCCCGTCCTCCACGACCACGCCCGCGCCGTGCGCCCGCTTGGGCAGCAGCGACAGCGCGTCGGCGACCGTCTGCGAGGGCGCCAGGGTGATCGGGGTGTCCAGGACGAGGTGGCGGTCCTTGACGTAGCCCACGACGTCGGCGACCACGTCGATCGGGATGTCCTGCGGGATGACCACCAGACCGCCGCGGCGGGCCATCGTCTCGGCCATCCGGCGCCCGGCGATGGCGGTCATGTTCGCCACCACCAGCGGGATGGTGGTGCCCGTGCCGTCGGGGGACCTGAGGTCCACACCCTGACGGGAGCCGACCGCACTGCGGCTCGGCACCATGAACACATCGTCGTACGTCAGGTCGTACGGCGGCTGGATGTCATTGAGGAAGCGCATACTAACTCTCTCACCTGCGAATTCATCTCGGCAGCGGCGGGAGGTCAGCACCGGACCGGCTACCCGGTCAGATTGCGGCTCCTACGCCATCATCACCGATATCCCCTGCTCAGGGCGAACCCACGCGTCAGCTCTGTGGCTTCGCCCGACCGGCAGCCGGGCCGTTCCGTACGTTCGTCCGAAGATCACCGGCGACCCGTGCGGGGGGGGCGGCCCGGGGCGCCGGTGCCGGGGCGGGGGCGGGGGCGGTCAGTCCAGACCGATCCACTGGCTGTTGAACGGCAGCGGGGTGGTCTGCCTGCCCAGCGGCAGTGTGCCGGGCAGGGCGGTGCTGTCGCTCCTGATCATCGAATAGCGCATCCGTCCCGCGGGCGCCCCGGCGTTGGCGGTCGCCCCGGCGCCGGACGCCTTGAAGTTCAGCCCGGAGGTCACGCCGTTGTAGAGGAACACCACGTAGTAGCGCCCGGCCGCCGCCCGGTACGGCTTCTCCCAGGCGACCCGGTTGACCTTCTGGCGTGCGGTGGAGGACCAGATCGCGGTCTGGTCGCCCGTCCTGGCCACCAGCGCGCCGCGGGAGTCGTACAGCCCGATGACGTTCTCGCCGGGGGTGAGGCCGCTGGTCTGCGCGCCGGACAGGCCGTACAGCACATGGGTGAGCGTCGCGGGGGCGCGCAGCAGGACGGCGGTCAGGAAGAGGTAGCCGTTGGTGCGGGCGGTGGGGTTCCAGGTGGCTCCGGCGGCGGACGGGTCGTAGTTCCAGGTGAGCAGCCCCTGGTCGGCCGGACCCCATTCAGGCCCGCTCCCCGCGCTCCCCGAACCGCCGCCGCCGACGCCCCCGGAGTCGCCCCCGGAGTCGGCCCCGGAACCGCTTCCCGAGCTGCATCCCGACAGTGCCGCCGCGCAGAGCAGCGCGGCGGCACCGAGCACGGCGACGGTGGTACGAGTGGTGCGCATGGTCCCCCCTGGGCGTACGCGGCGAACGGGTCCGGCGTGACGTCACGAGAGTTTTGCCGGATGTTTCCTCCCGCGACCGAACCGACCCGCGCGATACCCGATCTGACCCAGCGCTGGATTGTCCGGCCGAAGGGAAGAGGAGCGGGTGCGCGGTTCGGTTGCTTCGAGCGGGGTCACGGATTACGGCGCGGACACCGGCCGGATAGCGGGCCTGCCGTTGCGCAGACACCATGTGCTGCTCTCCGGGTGGACGGCGCTGTGGTTCCTCGTCGTCGCGCCGCGCGGCGGTGTCTCCTGGCACTATCTGCGCCAGGGCGAGCAGTTGCTCTTCAGCGGCGCGCCCGACGGCGGTCTGTCGGTCTACGCCCACCACCCCGAGCTGCAGATCGGCCCGGTCAGCCTGGTGGCGGCCAGGCTCTTCGCGCCGTTCCCCGACCGGGTGGGCCAACTGCTGGCCGAGGCGGTGATGTCGGCGCTCGGGCTGGTGATGCTGGTCCTGGTGGGGCGGACGGCGGCCTGGTACCACCGGGGCACCGGCACCAACCACCGGCGGCTGCAACAGCGGCTGCTGGTGGCCGGGTTGGCCTTCATCCCGATGTGGGTGGAGGTCTCGGTCCGGTTCGGCCACCTCGACGACGTGCTGGCGCTGTTCTTCACCACGCTCGCCGTGCACGAGGTGGCCCGGCAGCGGCCCACCGCGGTGGGGATATGGCTGGCGCTCGCGGCGGACTCCAAGCCCTGGGCGCTCGGTTTCCTGCCGCTGGTCCTCGCGCTGCCCCGGCCACTGTGGGGACGCGCGCTGGCGTGGCTGGTCGGGCTGACCGCGCTCGCCTGGCTGCCGTTCTACCTGGGCGACCTGGGGTCGGTCTCCGCCGCGAGGTTCACCATCCCCAACCAGCCCGCCTCGTCCCTGCGCTGGCTGGGCGTCTCGGACCCGTCGACGCCCTGGTGGGACCGCCCGGCGCAGTTCGCGGTCGGCATGGGGCTCGGCGCGGCCGCGGTGTGGCGCGGTCGCTGGCCCGCCGTGGTGCTGCTCGGCGCCGACGCGCGCATCCTGCTCGACCCCAGCGTCTACACGTACTACACCGCCTCGGTCCTGCTCGGCACGCTGCTGTGGGACACCGTCGGGCAGCGGCGGCTGGTGCCCTGGTGGAGCTGGATCGCGTTCGCGACGCTCTACGGCGGGGCGCTGCTGGTGCCGTCCAGCTCCACCCGCGGCCTGCTGCGGCTGGCGTTCGTGGTGGTGTCGGCCGCGGCCGTCCTGCTCTGGCCGGCCAGGACGCGGCGCCGCCGTCGGCGGGCGGCGGGGCGCGGCGGGTAGCCGGGCGAGCCGCGATGCCCGGGCGGGTCAGCCGCCGCGGACGTCGTCGCCCGCGAGGGTGACGGTCAGTACGGCGTCGGTGCCGCGCCAGAAGACCTCGGCGTCGCGCAGGATGTCCTTCACGATCCGCCACTCGCGCGGCATCGCCGCCGCGTACTCCTGCCAGCCGCGCACGGTGAGCCGGCGCCCGCCGGCCGGGGCGGGGCACCACGACAGGTCGGTGAGGCAGTCGGCGAGGGCGTCCCAGTTGCGGCCGAACCAGTCCGGCAGATGCAGCTCGGCGGTGCAACGGTCCATGAACGCCTGGCGGTTCACCACGCCGGTCAGGTCGAGCAGCACGTGCGTCGGGTGCCCGGGACGGTCGCCGTCCGGCGGTGGGGTGACCGTCATCGCGGGGACCGCCTCGGAGGTCTGGTAGGGGTGGTCGGTGCGTGCGGCGCCGACCCCCCTGTGGACCGGGGCGCCCGCGCGCGGAGCGGACCGCAGCAGCATGCCGCAGATGCTGCCACACCAGGTCACCCGAGTCGCGGTACGCGACTACGTGCCGTCAGGATCCGCCCGGTCGAGTGCGGGGCGGGGCGCCGGGCCGGTCGCGTGCAGCAGGTGGTCGGCGGCGGCGGTGTCGGTCACCAGGCTGGTGACCAGTCCTGAGCGGAGCACCGCGTCGATCGCGGCGGCCTTGCTGGTGCCGCCCGCGATGGCCAGCACCTCGGGGATCCGGCGCAGCCGGTCGGCCTCGATGGTGATGCAGCGCTCGCCCAGGTCGCGGCCGACCCGGCGGCCCTGCGCGTCGAACAGGTGCGAGGACATCTCCGCGGCGACCCCGAGGCCCGCGTAGTGCTCGCGCTCCTTGTCGGTGAGCGCGTCGTGCACGGTGGAGATCCCGGCCGCCCAGGAGCCGATGGAGACCACCGCGACGGTCACCTTGTCGAAGTAGCCCATGGCGGCGGCGATCCCGCTCTGCGCGCGCAGCGCCGCGGCGGTGGCCGGGTCCGCGAGCACCATCGGGGCGTAGAGCGGGTGGGCCTCGCCGCCGGAGACCGCGGCGGCGGTACGGACCGCCTCGACGGAGCCGCGCTCCGCGGTGCCCACGTCGTACACCCCGGTGAGCTGGACGACCGTGCAGGGCGCGAGCCGGTCCAGCGCGTTGGCCATGGTGATGATGGAGCGGCCCCAGGCCAGGCCCAGCACATCGCCGTCGGCGACCAGCTCACCGAGCAGGTCGGCGGCGACCGCGCCCAGGTTCTCCGGGTCGGGGGCGTCCGCCTGGTCCGGCGGGGTCTCCACGACGACGGCGTGCCGCAGACCGTAGTGGGCGCGCAGGGCGTCGGAGCGCTCGGCGTCGAGCTCGGCGGGGACCCGGATCTCGATCCGCACCAGATCCCGTTCGAGCGCGGTCTCCAGGACGCGGGCCACCTTGAACCGGCTGACCCCGAACTCCTCGGCGATCTGGATCTTCGACTTGCCCTCCAGATAGAAGCGACGTGCCATCGCCGCCGCCTGGACCATCTCGCCGGGGCCCATGCGCACCTGTGTGCGGCCTGTGCTCACGTCGCTACTCCCCAGTTGCCCATCTGATCCGCTCCGCGCTCATCCTCGCAGATGCAGCGGCCCTACGGGCGCGTAGTCCGGTGCGGTTCCCGGTGTCAGTGGGCGCATTTCGCGGCGGCCTGCTCGCGCAGCGCGCGGACGGCGGCGGCCGGGTCGTCCGCACCGTACACCGCGGAGCCCGCGACGAACACGTCCGCGCCCGCCTCCGCGCACCGCTCGATGGTCTCGGCGGACACCCCGCCGTCGACCTGGAGCCACATCTGCAGCCCGTGCTTGTCGATCAGCGCCCGGGTACGGCGGATCTTGGGCAGCATGATGTCGAGGAACGCCTGGCCGCCGAAGCCGGGTTCGACCGTCATGACCAGCAGCATGTCGAGTTCCGGCAGCAGGTCCTCGTAGGGCTCGATCGGGGTGGCGGGCTTGAGCGCCATCGACGCCCGGGCGCCCTTGGCCCGAATCTCGCGGGCCAGCCGGACCGGCGCCGCCGCGGCCTCCGCGTGGAAGGTGACCGAGCCCGCCCCGGCTTCCACGAAGGCGGGCGCCCAGCGGTCCGGCTGCTCGATCATCAGATGGCAGTCGAGCGGGATGCCGGTCGCCTTGCGCAACGACTCCACCACCGGGACGCCCAGCGTCAGGTTCGGCACGAAGTGGTTGTCCATCACGTCGACATGGAGCCAGTCGGCCCCTTCGACGGCCTGGGCCTCCTCGGCGAGCCGGGCGAAGTCGGCGGAAAGGATGCTGGGGCAGATCTGCACGCTCATGTGCCCAGCAAACCAGATACGGCACACCCGCGGACCGGCCGGGGCGCCCCTGGTGACCCGGGCCGGACGCGGACCGTGACAGTCCGTGCGTGTTACGGAAAACCGCCGCGCGCATCCCGAACGCCGGTGCCATGCTGGTGCCGACCACTCTCCAGGCAGCGCGTCGGAGGGCAGGGGGACACACCACGAGCGAACCTGGGGGCTGAACGCATGGCCGGCGGAGCTGGACGGATAGCGCACCTCGTGTGCGGGCGGCGCAGTAAGTGGGTGGTACTGGCGCTGTGGGTGATCGTGCTGGTGGCGGTCTCGCCACTGGCCCAGAAACTCACCGACGCGCAGAAGAACGACTCGGCGAACTGGCTGCCGAGCAAGGCCGAGTCCACCAAGGTGATCGACGAGCAGAAGGCATTCGTGCCCGAGTCGGCACCCGCGGTGCTCATCTACAACCGGCCGGGCGGACTCACCCCGGCCGACGTCACCAAGATCAACAGCGACGCGGCGTCGATCAGGAAGCTGACCGCGCACGGCATCGTGGGCGACCGTACGGTCGGCCCCAAGCTGGACCGTACGAGCGCCCCGCGGGCCGCCCAGCTCATCGTGCCCATCACCATCGACCCCAGCGGCTGGACCGCCATCTCGGACGCCGTCAAGGAGATGCGGGCCACCGCAGAGAAGGACACCAACGGGCTCCAGGTGCACATCACCGGGCCCGGCGGGTTCGCCGCCGACTCCAACGACGCCTTCTCCGGTATCGACGGCACCCTGCTCTTCGCGGCGCTCGGCGTGGTCATCGTGATCCTGCTGGTCACCTACCGCAGTCTGAGCCTGCTGTTCCTGCCGGTGATCTCCGTGGTCGGGGCGCTGTTCACCGCCGAGGCGGTGATCTATCTGCTCGCCAAGCACGCCGGTCTGGTGGTCAACGCGCAGAGCGGGGGCATCCTGACGGTCCTGGTGTTCGGCGCCGGTACGGACTACGCGCTGCTCTTGGTCGCCCGTTACCGCGAGGAACTGCGCCGGCACGAGGACCGGCACGAGGCGATGGCACTGGCGCTGCACCGGGCCGGTCCCGCGATCATCGCCAGCGCGGCCACGGTGGCGCTCAGCATGCTCTGCCTGCTGGCCGCCGACATGAACTCCACCTCGGGTCTCGGCCCGGTGGCCGCGATCGGCGTGATCGTGGCACTGCTGGCGATGGTGACCCTCTTCCCCGCCCTGCTGGTGATCTTCGGCCGCTGGGTGTTCTGGCCCGCCGTCCCGCACGTGGGCAGCGCGGAGCCCACCCAGACCGGCCTGTGGGCGAACATCGGCGACCGCGTCAGCCGCAAGCCGCGGACCGTCTGGGTCACCACCGTGGTGATCCTCGGCGCGCTCGGCCTCGGACTGTTCTCGCTCAACGCGCACGGCCTGTCCACCGCCGACAGCTTCACCAACACCCCGGACTCGGTGGTCGGCCAGACGGTCCAGGGCCGCTACTTCCCCGCGGGCGGCGGCCAGCCGCTGGTGGTGATCGCCCAGGCGGACAAGGCCGCCCAGGTGGCCGCCACACTCGGCACCGTCAAGGGTGTGGCGCCCGGCTCGGTCGGCACCCCACCGGGAATCCCCGCCACCAAGGACGGCAAGGCCTACCTGGAGGCGACCCTGGTCGACCGGCCCGACAGCCAGGCGGCGAAGAGCACCGTCGACCGGGCCCGCGACGCCGTGCACACCATCGCCGGAGCACAGGCCAAGGTCGGCGGCGGCACCGCGGTCCAGATCGACGCGGAACGCGCCTCGGCGCGTGACAACAAGCTGCTCATCCCGCTGATCCTGCTGGTGGTGCTGGTCATCCTCGCGGTGCTGCTGCGGGCCCTGGTGGCGCCACTGGTCCTCATCGGGACCGTGGTGCTGTCCTTCTGCGCCGCGCTGGGGGTGAGCGCCCTGGCCTTCAAGCACGTCTTCGACTTCGCGGGCCAGGACACGTCGTTCCCGCTGTTCGTGTTCGTCTTCCTGGTCGCCCTGGGCATCGACTACAACATCTTCCTGATGACCCGGATCCGCGAGGAGTCGATGCAGCACGGCACCCGGCAGGGTGTGCGCACCGGCCTCGCGGCGACCGGCGGGGTGATCACCTCGGCCGGTCTGGTGCTCGCGGGCACCTTCGCCGTCCTGGGCACCCTGCCGGTGGTCGGCTTCGCGGAGATCGGCTTCGCGGTCGCCTTCGGCGTGCTGCTCGACACCTTCGTGGTCCGCTCGGTGCTGGTCTCGGCGATCAGCCTCGACCTCGGCCACCGCGTGTGGTGGCCGAGCAAGCTCGACGCGCCGCACACCGCCGAGCCGCCGGCGGCGTCCGCACGCGAGCAGGACGTACCGGCCGAGCGCCACTGAGCCTCACCGCTGGACAGCGTCGTACGGCCCGAGCCCGCTACCGGGGCCCGGGCCGTACGGCTGTCGGCGTCAAGGGAGTTCAGGCCGTACGGCGCAGCAGCGACAGGAACATCGCGTCGGTGCCGTGCAGATGCGGCCAGAGCTGGATGTCGGGGCCGTCGCCGAGCGCGGGCACGCCGGGCAGGTACGGGCGGGCGTCGATCCGCTCGGCCGTCACGGCCACTCCCCCGCGCGCCTGTGCCGCGTCGCGCAGCACATCGTCGACGACCGCGCGGGTCTCCGCCAGATGCGGCGAGCAGGTCGCGTAGCCGACGACGCCGCCGACCCGCACGGCCCGCAGCGCCTCGGCCAGCAGGCCGCGCTGGAGCGGACCGAAACCGGCGACGTCCTCCGCGCGGCGCCGCCAGCGGGCCTCGGGACGGCGGCGCAACGCGCCCAGACCCGTACAGGGCACATCCACCAGCACCCGGTCGAAGGAGCCCTCGGCCCAGGCCGGGCGGGTGCCGTCGGCGACCACGACCTGGTACGGGCCGGGGTTGCCCGCCAGCGAGCGGGCCACCAGCCGGGCCCGGTGCGGCTGCTTCTCGGCGGCGACCAGTGCGGCACCGCGCTCCGCCGCCAGCGCGGCGAGCAGCGCCGCCTTGCCGCCGGGGCCCGCGCAGCCGTCGAGCCAGCGGGTGTCGCGGCCGTCCAGCGGCACGGCGGCCAGCGCGGCCGCGACGAGCTGGCTGCCCTCGTCCTGCACACCGGCCCTGCCCTCGGCCACCGCCTCGACGCCCGACGGGTCGCCGCCCTCGGCCATCCGTACCGCGTAGGGCGACCAGCGGCCCGGCTCGCTGGTGCCCGGCGGCATCGAGTCCGCCAGTTCCCGCGGGGTGGACCGGCCGGGCCGGGCCACCAGGGTGACCTCGGGCCGTTCGTTGTCCGCGGTCAGCAGGTCCTCGATGCCGGCCCGCCCGCCGCCGAGCGCGTCCCACAGCGCGGAGACCACCCAGCGCGGGTGCGAGTGCACGACCGCCAGATGCTCCTCGGGGTCCTCGTCGTACGGCGGCGCCACCTCCTCCAGCCAGCCGTCGAGGTCGCGCGCGGAGATCCGGCGCAGCACCGCGTTGACGAACTTCGCCCGCCCGTCCCCGAGCACCACCCGGGCCAGTTCCACGGTGGCCGAGACGGCCGCGTGGGTGGGGATGCGGGTGCCGAGCAACTGGTGGGCGCCGAGCCCCAGCACGTCGAGCACCGGCGGGTCGACCTCGCGCAGCGGCCGGTCGACACAGGCCGCGATCACCGCGTCGTAGGTGCCCTGCCTGCGCAGCGTCCCGTAGACCAGCTCGGTGGCGAGCGCCGCGTCCCTGCGGTCGAACTGCCTGCCCCGCCGCACCGCGTCCTGCTCGGCCGCGCGCAGCAGCCCCGGCAGCACCAGGTTGGCGTACGCGTCGCGCTCCTCCACCGCCCGCAGCGCCTCGAAGGCGAGGATGCGCACCGGGTCCTTCTGGGGACGCCGGTGGGGTCTGCCGCCCTGCGGCTTGCCCTGGGGACGGCGGCGCGGCTGGTCGTTCACAGGCAAGGTGCTCCGGATGTCGGGGGGTGGTGAGGTGTCCAGCGTACGGGGCAGGTCAGGTGGCCTGCGCGCCCAGCAGGGTGCCGGAGGCGACGCGGGTGCCGCGGGCCCAGTCGGCGGCGGGCATGCGCTTCTTGCCCTGCGGCTGGACGTCGCCGAGGCGGACCGCGTGGCTGCCGGTGCCCACATGGACGGCGTTCTTGGCGACGGAGAGCTCGCCGGGTGCCAGATCGGTACGGGCCGGGTCCGGGGTGACCGGGCCGAGCTTGAGCCGCTCGCCGTCGACGAGGGTCCAGGCGCCGGGCGCCGGGGTGCAGCCGCGCACCAGCCGGTCGACCCGGAGCGCGGGCGCGGCCCAGTCGACGGCCGCGTCCTCGACGGTGATCTTCGGGGCGAGCGTGATGCCGTCGCCGGGCTGGGTACGCGCCTCCAGGCGGCCGTCCTCGATGCCGTCCATGGTGGCCACCAGCAGTCCCGCGCCGCTGTGCGCGAGGCGTTCCAGCAGGTCGCCGCTGGTGTCCGCGGGCCGGATCTGCTCGGTGAGCACGCCGTAGACCGGCCCGGAGTCCAGGCCCTGCTCGATCAGGAAGGTCGAGGCGCCGGTCACCTCGTCACCGGCCATCACCGCGTGCTGGACGGGCGCCGCGCCACGCCACGCGGGCAGCAGCGAGAAGTGCAGGTTGACCCAGCCGTGCGCGGGCACCTCCAGAGCCACCTTGGGCAGCAGCGCGCCGTACGCGACGACCGGGCAGCAGTCGGGGGCGATCTCGCGCAGCCGTGCCAGGAAGTCCTCCTCGCGCGGCCGGGCGGGCTTGAGCACCTCGATCCCGGCCTCCTGGGCGCGCTGCGCGACCGGGCTGGCCAGCAGCTTGCGGCCGCGGCCGGCGGTCGCGTCGGGCCGGGTCACGACGGCGACGACCTCGTGCCGGTCGGAGGCCAGCAGGGCGTCCAGGGCGGGAACGGCGACCTCGGGGGTGCCGGCGAAGACGAGCCTCATCGTGCGGGGTGTGCCTCTCGGTTGAGGTGGGGTTACAGCGCGCGGCCGAAGGTGTCGTGCGGGGAGATCCGCACCCGGGGCCTGCCCTCGCCCGCGGCGCCCCAGCCGTCGGGGCCCTCCGTCGCCTCGCGGATCGCCTTGAGCGCGGCCTTGCGCTGCTCGGTGTCGAGCCGGTCGATGAAGATGATGCCGTCCAGGTGGTCCGTCTCGTGCTGGATGCAGCGGGCCAGCCGCTGGGTGCCCTCGACAGTCACCGGGTCGCCGTACATGTTGAAGCCCTTGGCGACGACGCCGTACGCCCGCTTGCAGTCGTACGTCAGCCCCGGCAGGGACAGGCAGCCCTCGGGGCCGTCCTGCTCCTCCTCGCTGAGGCTGAGGTCGGGGTTGATCAGGTGGCCCAGCTCGCCGTCGACGAAGTACGTGAACACCCGCAGGGAGACGCCCAGTTGCGGCGCCGCCAGCCCCGCACCGGGTGCGGCCTGCATGGTCTCGGTCAAGTCCTTGACGAGGGTGCGCAGTTCCGCGTCGAAGGTGGTGACCGGCTGGGCCGTCATACGCAGCACCGGGTCGCCGAAGAGACGGATGGGCTTGACGGACACGGGAGCGGGCTCCTGTCGCGGGGTCGGCGGACGGACAAGGGTCAATTCTAGATGTGCCGCGGGGGCGGCGCGGCGGGGGTGCGTGGCGCGTCCGCGCGCCCCCCGACCGGAAGGCCGCGCCTCTTCCTGCGTGACTCCTTGGGCGGCTGACGCGTTGGTCAAGAGAGTTTGACCGAAATCGGGTCAATGCACACGGCCCGATCCTCAGTAACCGCCGGTTGGAGAGGCTTGTTGATGCCCGACCACGCAACCCCTGACGCCCAGGCACGGGCAAGCCTGCACCTCCTGGTGCGGGACATCGAGAGGGTCCGCCGACAGGTGGACGCACTACGGACCCTGACCGCCCAGTTGGGCAATGTCTACCGGCCGCGCCGCAGCGGCCCCACCGCCGGATTCGTGGTGTACGGCCGCGCGCCCGCCCCGACCGTCCGGCTCGCTCAGGAACTGCGGGACAGCGTGGAGACCCTGGTCACGGCGGCGGTGGAGTTCGACCGCTCCCTGGGCTTCTCCTGGGACGCCGTCGGCTCGGCGCTGGGGGTGACGAAACAGGCGGTCCACCGCCGCTACGGCGGCCGTCGCAGCGCCCCGCCGGGACCGGACGAGCAGGCGGCCCGCCCCTCGTCGGCCACCGGCAGCCCGCTGACCTCGGTGCCGGCCGCGCGCTCGATGCCCGGCCCGCTGCCCGCCCGCGACGACCCCGCCGCCGGCGCGGTGGCCGGCGCCCTCCCGAGCGCCCTCCCCGGCCCCCGCACGGGCTGACAGCACCGCACCACCCGAACCCACGCCCCGCCGTTCCCCACGCCGACAGGTGGAACGCCGGGGCGTCGGCACGCCGGGGCGTCGCCGTACGTCGCCCCGTACGGCTGCGGCAGGCTCAACCGATGTCGGTCGGGTCCATGCGGATGTGCACCGGGGCGGGACTGCCCTTGGTGGCGCGGGCGATCTGGGCCTCCTTGAGGGCGGCGGCCAGGGCGGAGCCGCTACCGGGCGGGACGCGCAGCAGGAGGCGTTCCCACTGCTCGCCGGGGGGCGGGGTGCCGTGGCGGCGGGTGCGGGTGGCGGAGACGGCGGGGACCGGCAGCGGGACCGGGCCGAGCTGGTCGGTGCCGGGCGGCAGCCGGACCAGGTCGACGAGTTCGGCGACCGCGGCGGGCGAACCGGTCACCGAAGCCATCCGGGAGACCGGCGGGAAGCGCAGCTCCGCCCGTTCCGCCAGCTCGCGCAGGGCGTGCCCGGCCGGGTCCCAGCGCACCAGCGCCTGCACCGGTCGGAGCGTCGGCTCGCCGAGCACGACGACGGTGCCGCCCTCCCCCGCGGGCCGTACCAGCGCCGCCGCGAGCGCCCAGCGGCGCAGCGCCTCCTCGCCCGCGCGCAGGTCGGGCCGGTTGAGCAGGGCCCAGCCGTCCAGCAGCAGCGCCGCCGCGTAGCCGCCGTCGGCGACCGGCTCGGCGCCCGGGGTGGCGATGACGAGCGCGGGCGCGGCGCCGACCGAGGCGAGGACGGCGTCCCGGCCGGAGGTGCGGACCGGCACCTTGGGGAAGGCGCGGCCCAGCTCCTCGGCGGTGCGCCGGGCGCCCACGATCGAGGCGCGCAGCCGGAAGCCGCCGCACTCGGGGCAGTGCCAGTCGGCGGCGGGCCGCCCGCACCAGCCGCAGTGCGGGGTGCCGCCCTGGTCCCGCAGCTCCAGCGGGCCCGCGCAGGCCGTGCACCTGGCCGGCGCCCGGCAGCTGCCGCAGGCCAGCTTGGGCACATAGCCGCGGCGCGGCACCTGGACCAGCACCGGGCCGCGGGCCAGTGCGTCCCGGGTCACCGTCCAGGCCAGGGACGGCAGCCGGGCGGCCCTGGCCGCCTCGTCCCGCGCCTGGTCGGCGTCGCCGACGGTACGGATCAGCGGTGCCGCGGACCGTACCGCGTCGCGGTGCGCGGCCAGCGGCAGCGCCCAGCCGCTCTCCACGAGCTGGGCGGCCTCGACGGTGCTGGTGAGGCCGCCGAGCAGGAACGCGGTGCGCTCCTCGGCCGCGCGCAGCAGCAGTACGTCGCGGGCGTGCGGCTGCGGCGCGTGCGGCTCGGCGTGGCTGGAGTCCCCGTCGTCCCAGAGCGCGACCATGCCGAGGTCGGCGACGGGCGCGAACATCGCGGCCCGGGTGCCGACGACCACGCGCACCGCGCCCCGGCTGACCGCCAGCCATCTGCGGTACCGCTCCTCGGGGCCGAGGTCGGCGGTGAGCAGCACATGGCGGCCCTCACCGAGCAGTTCGGTGAGCGCGGCGTCGACCCGGGCCGCGGCCCGGCCGTCGGGCAGCACGGCCAGCGCGCCGCGGCCGGAGGCGAGGGTGGCGGCGAGCGCCGCGGCCAGCTCCCCCGGCCAGTGCGGGCCGGGCAGCGCCAGCCAGACCGCCCGCGGGGTGTCGCCGCGGGCCAGCGCCTGCAGATACGCCGGGCCGGTGGCGTACCGGGCCCAGCTGCCGGGCTCCGGCGGCCCGTGCCCGGTCCCCCCGGTCGACGGTGCTTGCGGGGACTCCTCCCGCTCGGCCCGCGCCATCCGCGGCGGCACCGCGAGCTGCACCACGTCCGCGAGCGCGCCCGCGTACCGGTCGGCGACCTGGCGGCACAGCTTCAGCAGTGGCGGGGTGAGGACCACTTCCGTGGACAGCACCTGGGCGAGCGGGGCGAGCGGGCCCCGGAAGTCGCTCTCCGCGCGGCGCTCCACGATGAAGCCGTCGTGCAGGGTGCCGCCCTCCCGGCGGCCCTTCACCACCCGGGCGCCGAACCTCACCCTCACCCGCACGCCCGGGCGGGCCTCCTCGTCCATCGCGGCCGGCACCGCGTAGTCGAAGAACTGGTCCAGGTGCAGCAGGCCCTTGTCCACCAGCACCCTTGCCACCGGCAGTCCCTCCGCGAGTGGCGCTCCGCGCCAGGTTCGCGGTTTTGCCTTCGGCTCCTTCGCCTTCCGCACGGTCTCCCGGATGAGCGCCAGCTGCTCCCCTCCCCCCGGGGTGCCTTCCGCCCCGGGATGCGCCCCCTCGTCCCCCATCTCGCCGCTCACCTTCTGATTCTTACCAGAAGCCTCCGACAAGGCTGTGCCCCGAAGGGGCGCGGGGAAGCGCGCTGCGCTTGCGGAGGCCCAGGCACCGGACGTGCCCCGAAGGGGCGCGGGGAACTGCGCGCTCAGCCCCCACCGGCCGGTGGTCCGAAGACCACGCGTCTGCCCCATTGGGGCCGGTGGTGACCTACAGCCACGCGACGGCTGGTCGCGCAGTTCCCCGCGCCCCGACGGGGGGGGGGCCCCCGCCCCATCCGAAGA
>NZ_JBFAXL010000040.1:0-89706 GCF_040680795.1 Streptomyces sp. NPDC051976 | reverse complement strand
GCCGTGTCTGCACCTGCATCCGGGCCCTCCACAACGCGACATGACAGCCCATCACTGGGCAATCTCACCCAACCTACGACCTTGCAAAGTCCCTGGGTCCGCAGGTGGGGCGGAGGCCCCGTAGTAGTCCGAGCGGAGGAAAGCTCCGCACATGGCGAAGGGGGCCAGCAAGTCTGCAGGGAGGATGCTGCAATGCCGGGAGGCCGCTGGTGAATACCTACGCGCTGGAGTTCGCGCTGCTCAAGGCCGAGCGCCGGGTACTGGAGATGCAGACCAAGCTGCACTGTTGGGCGACCGACGATCGTGATCGTCGATTCGATGACCTGTTCAATCTCGTTGCCGATCCCGCGTTCTTGCTGATCGCGTGGGCTCGGGTGCGAGGGAACAGGGGCGCCCGCTCGGCCGGAGTGGACGGGCAGACCGCTCGTTCCGTGGAGGACGGGCAAGGGGTTGAGGTCTTCCTCAACGAGGTGCGGTCCGATCTGAAGGACTGTAGTTTCCGCCCGCTTCCCGTGCGGGAACGAATGATCCCCAAGCCGGGGACGGCCAAGCGCCGTCGGCTGGGGATCCCGACCGTGCGGGACCGGGTGGTCCAGGCGTCCCTGAAGCTGGTGTTGGAGCCGATCTTTGAGGCGGATTTCCTCCCGTGTTCCTACGGGTTCCGCCCCAAACGCCGGGCTCATGACGCGCTCGCCGAGGCACACCACTTCGCCAAGAGCTCCTATGAGTGGATGGTGGAGGGGGATATCGAGGCGTGTTTCGACTCGATCGACCACACGGCTCTGATGGGCCGGTTGCGCCGCCGAGTCGGGGACCGACGCGTTCTTGACCTGGTGAAGGCGTTCTTGAAGGCAGGCATCCTCAGCGAGGGCGGCCAGTCTAAGGACACCGACACCGGCACTCCGCAGGGTGGGATTCTCTCGCCGCTGCTGGCCAACATCGCCCTGTCTGTCCTCGATGAGTTCATCGCGGCCGGTCCGGGCGGGCCGAACTCCACACAGGGCCAGCGGGCCCGGCGACGTCGGCGGAATTTGCCCAACTACCGGCTCATCCGGTATGCGGACGACTTTCTCATCGCCGTAACCGGGACTCGTGAGCAGGCCGAGGACATCCGCACCCAGGTGGCGGAAGTACTCGCTCCGATGGGACTGCGGCTGTCGGTGGAGAAGACGGCGATCACCCACATCGACGAGGGGCTGGACTTCCTGGGGTGGCGTCTCCAGCGCCACCGTAAACGCGGGACCCAGAAGCACTACGTCTATCTCTACCCCTCCAAGAAGGCCCTCCAGGCCGTCAAGGAGAAGGTCAAGACGTTGTGCCGACAGGACACGAACCTGCCGCTGGCAGTCGTGCTGCACCATCTCAACCCGGTGCTGCGGGGCTGGACGGCGTACTTCCGACACGGGGTGTCGTCCGCGACCTTCCAATACCTGTCGGCCTTCACCTGGCGCCAGGTCTTCGGGTGGCTGCGGCGCAAGCACCGCCGGTCCAGTTGGAAGAGTCTGCGCCGCCGCTATAGCGCGGGTCGCTGGTGGCCCGCCGACGACGAGGTGACCTTTGTTCAAGTGCGCGAAGGTGCGGACCCACCGCTACCTCTACCGCGGCAACAAGATCCCCTCGCCTTGGCCCAATGGGACCACGATCGCAGCGGCCGCCTGAGAGGGCTTGTGGAGAGCCGGATGCCTGGAAATCGGGCACGTCCGGTTCGGGAGGCGGGCCGGGGAAACCCACCGACGGCAACGTCGACAGGGCGCCCCGGTCCGACCTCACCAGCTGGCCGAGCATGCGGGCCATGTCTCCCCGTACGGCCTGCAGCGACTGCTGTCGTGGTGCCAGTGGGACCCGGATGAGATCCGCGATGACCTGCAGGAATACGTGGCCGAGCGGCTCGATCAGCCGGATGGTGTGCTGATCGTGGACGACACCGGCTTCCTGAAGAAGGGCAACGTTTCCGCCGGGGTGCAAAGGCAATACTCCGGCACTGCTGGGGCCCGTATCTCAATAAGTGCTCGGCAGAGGGGCGTTGGTGGGAGTCTGAGATATGACCCCGTGTCTGTCAGGCCGCATTGCCGCTCGTACTCTGCGGGCCAAGTTCGATCAGATCCTGCCGCACCTCGATGAGCGTCGCCGTCGGTTGTACCTGGCCAGTGAGGCGACGGCCCTCGGCCGCGGCGGGATCGTCCGGGTCGCTGCCGCCTCCGGCACCAGCACTGCAACCATCGCGCGAGGCATGGCCGAGCTGGCCGGTTGCCCCTCACCGACCCTGCGGGTCCGGGCTCCAGGCGCGGGCCGCAAGCGGCTGACGGACATCGACCCTGGTCTGCTGCCCGCGCTGGAGTCGCTGATCGAGCCGCACACCCGAGGCGACCCCGTCTCCCCGTTGCGGTGGACCACGCTGTCGTTACGGGCTCTGGCCTCGACCCTCACCACACAGGGCCACCCGATCAGCGCTTCAACGGTCGGGCACCTGCTGCACACCCTGGGCTACAGCCTGCAGGGAAGCGCGAAGACAACAGAGGGCATCAGCCATCCGGACCGCGATGCCCAGTTCACCCACCTCAATGCCACCGCCGCCGCGTTCCTCAACGATGCCCAGCCGGTGATCAGCGTCGACACCAAGGCCAAGGAATGGCTCGGCAACCTCGGCATCAACGTCACACCCGCCGAGTTCCACGCCTTTCCGATCACACCCAACACCTTCCACGGGGACTGGAAACTACACACTGGTCGGGTAGCCGGATCACGTTGCCGTGACCCGGCCCCCCAGAACCGGACGTGCAGGATTTCCCCGCATCTGGCTCAAGCAAGCCGCAAGGGCTTCGCAGACCGGTGCAGAGTTATGTGGCCCGTTTGCTGTCGCCCGCGTGCTGCTGGCGGTGGCATTCAGGGTGCACGAGGCGAAGGTTGTTCCGCTCGTCCGTGCCGCCGTCTCGCCGGTAGGTGAAGTGATGCTTATGGAGCATTTTCTTCGAGGCCGCGAACCAGTTGATCCACTCGCGTGGACTGTCCGGCTCGTACTCGGCTCCGACGATCAGCGCCTGCTTGCAGAGAGGACAGAGCCCTGCTGCCGGACCGCCAGGACAAGACTCGTCTTGTCCAGCGGAGGAGGCGCCTTCTTCCGGCGGCGAACCTTCCAGTACTCGGTCAGGGCGGGGTCGTCCGGGGACGCTCCACCCTTGACGAGGTGATGGCGAACGATGCCCGTCCAGGCGAACTTGACGAGGAAGGCGCCACTGGTGTGGTCGCCAAATACCCATCGGTCGCGCCGGGACGGATGGAACTGGCCGAAGTACCGGCTCATAATCCAATACCCAGACTTGTTGCGGTGGCGCCGCCTGGCCCATTTGAACGTCAGTCGCCTCATGTAGTGATCCGGTGACGAGAACGTCGCCGAGGACGCTACCGCCCGGTAGTAGGCCGCCCAACCACGAACGATGGGGATCAGCCTGCGCAACACGACCTCAGCATTTGCCCCGTGCGGGGCTCTCACTTCGGTCCGTAACCGCGCCCGGAGCTCGCGCAAGCCGCTGTGCTCGGCTTGATGATCAGCTTGCCGCTCGTCCGGCGGACTGTGAAACCAAGGAGAAGTCGAACCCCTCATCGAGGTGGACGACCTTCGTCTTCTCCTCGTTGAAGCGAAGACCCCTTGGAGCTAGCCAGTCCTCCAGCCGTGCTCTGACCTGGTGTACCTGTTCTTCGTCGTGACAGAGCACGACGAAATCATCGGCATACCTCACCAGCACTGGGGTGCCGGGCATCGCACCGGGCTCGCGCCCGGCCCGCCGCACCAAGTATTGGCATCCCGCGGCCTGTTCCAATCCGTGCAGAGCAACGTTCAGCAACAAAGGGCTTATCACGCCCCAACGCAATGGGTAACTTCTGCTTCGAGGTGACGCTCGGCTACCGGCGCTTGGAACTCCTTCCTCGCGCGGAGGGTAAGGAGCGTCACAGTGGGTCCTAGGTTGGTGACATGGTGCGTGGTGATCGTGTCGATAGCGTGGAGTACGCCCGGCGGGTCAACGCCGCCGCGGATCTGGTCGGGGCGGGTGTGCCCCGCCGGTGCTCGCTCCCATGATCGAACAGGAGATTCACTGGCTGCTCATGACTGGGGAACAGGGTGCCACCGTGCGCCAACTCGGCCTTGCCGACAGCAGCCTGAGCCGCGTGGGTCACACCGTCAGCTGGTTGCGCGACCACTATGCCGACACGATCCGTGTCCAGGACCTCGCCCGGAAGGCGCGTATGAGCCCCTCGGCCTTCCACCGCAGCTTCCAGGCCGTCACGGCGATGAGCCCGATCCAGTTCCCAAAGCAGATCCGCCTGCAAGAGGCACGCCTGCTACTCGTCGCCAGTCCACGCGACATCGCCGGCGCCGCCCACGCGGTCGGTTACACCAGCCTCTCGCAGTTCAGCCGCGAATACCGCCGCCAATTCGGCACACCACCCGGCAAAGACTCCACACGTCTACGCGACACCACACTCCGCACGACCTAGTGTCGTGTGGTCCCGCGACAGACTTTGTGGCAGGACTCGTTTCTTGCGGGTTCTGCTGTGTGAAGGAGCCTGATCGATCATGCTGAGACCATCGGCGGTGCCGGCGGAGGAGAAGGTCCGGATCGTGCTGTCCCGCGTGATCCAGATGTCGCTGGGTCCGAGAGTTTCGAAGACGGCGTTCACGTCGACGCGCCCGCGCCGGGAAAAACGACCTCTCATCAGACGCTCCCGGTCGGCCGGTCCTGCCGTCTGATCCCGTTTGGGTTCGTGGTGCGTGGTTCTCGGAGAACCACGACTTGAGGGCCCCATTGTGGCGCTTGGCTGCGTTTACGAAGCTGGTTCCCGTTCGTACCCGCTGGCAGGGAGACAAATGGTGTACCACGAACTCAGAACATATCGTGTGACCTCGCCGCACATGATGGCCCACCTTCACCGGCGGATGGAACAGCGCATGAGCGCGCTGTTCGCCGAACACGGGATGAAGCTCATCGGTGCCTGGGAGGTGGCAGTCGGCCGGGAGATGCCTGCTTACCTGTACATGCTGGAGTGGGAGGACCTGGCGCAGCGCGAACGCGGCTGGCAGTCCTTCTACGCCGATCCACGGGTGGCCGAGATGAACGAGGCGACGTACAAAGACGCGGGCGCCAACCTGTTCCACGACTTCGACGTCGCGTTGCTCAAGCCGGCCGGGTACGTGGAAAGGCGGGACTGACCGTGGCGCATGTGCCCTCCCCTGCGCCCGACGCGCCGGGAGACTTCGAACAGCGACTGGCCGCGGCCGGTGTCCGCGGGTTCTGGTCGATGCTTGCCGACTACGAAATGTTCGAGCCGGACAACCCGGAGAGCGGCGCAGTCTGGACCTACCGCGACTACAGGGAACTCGCCCACCGAGCTCTGGGCGAGATACCGATCGAGAAGGCCGACAGGCGGAACCTCTTCTTCTCCAACCCCGGACTTCCGGGCTCCGGCACGATCACGCAGCGGCTGCTCGGCGGCGTCCAGGCCGTCAATCCGGGCGAAGTGCAGAGCGTGCACCGGCACACTGCCGCCGCGACCCGCGTACTGCTCGAAGGCACGGGCGCGTTCACCACTGTCAACGGCGGAAAGTGCCGCCTGGAGTACGGCGACGTCGTCATCAACCCCAACGGGCTATGGCACGAATCCGGCAATGACGGCGACCTGCCGGTGCTGTGGATGGATGTGCTGGATCTGCCGTTCACCAAGATGCTGAACGCCAACTTCTTCGCCAACGACTACGCCGAGCGCGTCGACAGCGTCATGACGCCGCGGACGAACCAGACGGTCACTGGGATGACGGACCGCTCGGCAATCGCCTACGGCACGGCGGGCGGCGTACGCCCTAGCCCGGTGCGGGCGGGCAACGGCCATGGATCCGTACAACTGCTCTACAAGTACGCCTCCGCCCGCACGTTGCTCGAGCGCCTGCGGGGTGAGGCGGGCAGCGAGCACGAAGGGATCGCCGTCGAATACTACGACCCGGCCACGGGCGGCCCGGCCCTGCGGACTCTCGACGTACACCTTCAGCTGCTACGCGCCGGGGAGCGGACGCTGCCCGCGCGGCAGACCGCCGGCACGGTGTACTGCTGCCTGGAGGGAGCCGGCCGCACGGTGATCGACGGCAGAACCTTCGTTTGGGGGGAGCGGGACGTATTCGTCGTCCCCGGCTGGTCGTGGCGTCGTCACGAGTCGGACGCCGGCGACGCGGTGCTGTGTGCCGTCTCCGACGCGCCGGCGCTGAGGCGGCTCGGCCTGCTGGTCCGGGAGCGCGAGGACGCCGTTGGGCGCGTCACCAGAGAACAGGACTGACACGATGCGACTAGTGACTTTCACGTACGGTGACCTACGGGAGAGGCTGGGAGTGGTAGATGGGAACGTCGTCCGCGAGGTGCCCCTCGGTACGGTGCCCGATCCGATGCTGGCTTTCGTCGCATCGGCACCCGAGGACCGTGATCGGGCGATCTCGGGCGCCAGGACCTCGCCCGCTCACCTGCTGCACAAGGTGCGCGTCCTCGCGCCGTTTCCGCGGCCGCGCCGGAACATCTTCTGTGTCGGCAAGAACTATCACCAGCACGCTGCGGAATTCCACGCCAGCGGTTTCGACATCGGTTCCCGCACGCCAGCTCCCGATGCGCCGGTGTTCTTCACCAAGGCCACGACTTCGGTTGTCGGCCCCGGGGAGACGATCAGGTCCGGACTCGACGTCACGGGGACCACGGACTACGAAGGCGAGCTGGCCGTGGTCATCGGGACCGGGGGCCGGGCTATCGCGGCCGACGACGCGATGGACCACGTCTTCGGGTACACGATCTTCAACGACGTGACGTCCCGGGAACTACAGCGCCGCCACGGCCAGTGGTTCCTGGGCAAGAGCATCGACACGTACGGCCCGATGGGTCCGTATCTGGTGACGTCGGACGAGATCAGTGACCCCGCGGAACTCGGATTGACGGTGGAGGTCAACGGGGAGGTGCGGCAGGCAGCGTCCTTGTCGGACCTGATCTTCGGCATACCGGCACTGATCGAGTGCCTCTCGATGGCTGTGACGCTGGAGCCGGGCGACGTCATCGCCACCGGCACCCCCGCGGGAGTGGGTATCGGCTGCACGCCGCCGCGTTATCTGGCTCTCGGGGACACCGTGACCGTACGTATAGACGGTTTGGGAGTGCTGACGAACCCGGTGGGCTGAGCGAAGCGACGGCGGACCGGCTCCACGTGCGGAAGACGCCATGGAGCCGGCTGCTGCCGGCCCTGACCAGGGGCAACCGTCAGGCGGACAGGTGCCGTTGCCCAGTGATCCCCGGAGCGACAGTCAGCGTCGGGCGGGTGGGAGGCGCGGCGGCGAACGGCGCGGACGGGTCGGCCAATGCCTTGAGCTCGCGCATCCGGTCAGAGCTCACGCTGGCAGGTTCGACCGTGTAGACCACGAGCACGTGATGTTCTTGTCCGGCGGTGAGGAACGTCTCGTACTGCACGGTCAGCTCGCCCACGATGGGGTGGCGGAACACCCTGACTCCGTGCGTCTTCTCGTGCACGTAATGTGTTTCCCACAGTCGGCAGAAATCGGGACTCCGCTCCGAGAGCTCGTTGATCAGGGACACCAGCGTCTCTTCCAAGGGCGGGCGCTTGGTGGCCAGCCGCAGGATGCCGACGCAGTCCAGGGCGGCGATTTCCCAGTCGGCGTGCAGCTCGCGGGCGTACGGATCGAGGAAGATGAACCGCGCCATATTGCGGCGGTCAGCCGCGAGCACGGCGAAATCCGTGATCAGGGCCGTAGCCAGCGGATTCCACGAGAGCACGTCGAGGCCCCGGTTCATGAGGACGGCAGGGTACTCAGTGACCGCGCCGACGACATAGCTCGGCCCGTTACGAGGCCGGTCCGGCTTGCACGGCGCGATGGCGTGCGGATGACGAGCCAGATCGAACAGATGCGCCTTCTCGGCAGGACCGAGCCGCAGTGCCCGGCTGATGGCCTGGAGCACGTTGTCCGAGGGCCGCTCGGCGCGGCCCTGCTCCAGGCGGATGTAGTACTCGGTGCTGAGGCCCACGAGTTTCGACACCTCGGAGCGCCGCAATCCAGGCACCCTTCGGCGAGAGGTGGGGGCCAGCCCGACCTGTTCAGGTGACACCGTCCCGCGGAGAGTTCGCAGGTAGTCACCCAGTTCGCTGTCGCCCATGTATCTCACGCTAGGCACGACGTCGCCGGCTGTCCAGGGCGAATGGCCAGGAAAGGGTGGTCCTGACAGGTCCACCCTTTGCCAGTTCCACGCCTTGCCGTGCCCCTTGTTCGCATCCAGCCGTACTCGCACGCTTCCTTCGTACAGGACAAGGCGTTACGCACGAGTTTCCCTTACGGAAATTCGATCCAACACACGCTCGACCATTGTCTCCGAGAGGAAAACACCCATGCGAAATGGAAGACGCAGCAACCTGCAGACGGGCGCGGCGGTGGGGCTCGCCGCGCTGGTGTCCCTGCTGGCGAGTTCCTGTTCGTCCGGTCAAACGGCTCAGGAAAGCGGTAGCGGCAGCACACCCGGTCGAACCATCATCGTGGACGACTACCAGGTGAAGTTGAGCGGCAGCCTGCGGGTGGCATTCTTCGCGCCCTTCCTCGGCAATGCGGCGATCCAGCAGGTACGCAAGACCGTCGCGGCCAAGGTGGCGGCCGTACCGGGCGCCCATCTGACGGTGCTGGACGCCAACGGCAGCGCCACTACGCAAGTGAACCAGATCGAAGACGCCGTCCAATCGCACCGCTACAACGTCGCGTTCGTCATAGCGGCGGACCCGACGCTGGAATGCAGGTCCGTCACCAAGGACATGCCGCAGGCCGGCATCCTCGTCGGCGTCTTCAACACCCCTATGTGCGGAACCTGGACCAAGGAGGGCGACGGGCTGCGGGCCCCAGGTACCTTCGCCTTCATCGGCGGCACCCACACCATCGACTACTACACCGACTACTTCACCTGGATCGCTCGCCGCAATCCGGGGCCGCAGAAAGTCCTGGTGATCACGGCACCGCAACTGAACGCGGTGGCCGAGGCCATCGACCGCGCACTGAGCCGGGTATCCGAGGCGTATCCGGATTTCCAGGTCGTCGACGAGGCGTACACCGACTACTCGGTCCCGATGAGCTTCACCAAGACCCAGGCCATGATTCAGGCCCATCCGGACGCCACCCTCCTCTACACCGGATATTCGACCTCCGCACAGGGAGCGGTGAAGGCACTCAGCGCGGCGGGCCGGCTCGGCAGCGTGAAGATCTACGACAAGGGTGGTTCCCAGTGGGCGGCGCAGGCCGTCCGCGACGGGCGACTCCAAGCCACGACCCCTGAGGCGCAGGCCACGTCCGCGGCAGCGCTCATGCAACTGCTGATCGACGGGTTCAACGGCACGGTCACCCACCCGACGGTGATCCTCCACGATGGGATCAAGCTCCTGCCCGGCGCGACCGGCAGCGGCTTCGAGGCGTTCACCAAAGACAACATCAACCAGTGGAAGCCGGAAGTCCCGTGAGCACCGGGGCGCCGGTCCGCGGCCTGGAGGCGGCGGTGCGCGTGACCGGAGTCCATCGGTGGTTCGGCGGCACCCACGCCCTGAAGGGCGTGTCCCTGTCGGTGGCGCGCGGAAGCATCCACTCCCTCGTAGGAGAGAACGGAGCCGGAAAGTCGACGCTGCTGGGAGTCCTGGCCGGCCGGATCGCCCCGAGCGATGGACGGGTGCACTTCTTCGGCGCGCCCGCACCCGTGGGCGATCCCCGGGCGTCCCGCCGAGCAGGGGTCACGGCGATCTATCAGGAGCTGACCATCGTCCCAGCGATGAGCGCCGCCGCCAACCTCTTCCTCGGCAGTCCGCTGGCACGGGCCGGCTGGCAGTCCGCAGGGGCGATGCGGGCGCGGTTCCGGGAGCTCGCCACCGAGCTGGGCCTGTCAGTGGACCCGTCCACCCCGGCGGGCCAGCTGTCCATCGCCGACCAGCAGTTGATCGAGATCATGCGCGGCCTGCAGGCGGATGCCCGCATCCTGCTGTTCGACGAACCCACCGCCAGCCTGGCGGCGCCCGAGCGCGCGCGGCTGCACGCGCTGATGCGCCGGCTGAGATCCCAGGGCGTCACGATGATCTTCGTCTCGCACAACCTCGAAGAGGTGCTGGATGTGAGCGACGAGATCACCGTGTTCCGCGATGGCGCCGTCACGCAGTCGGCCCCGGCCACGCAGTGGACCAAACGTGAACTGGTGCGCTCCATGATCGGCAGCGGCCACGAGCGGCTCTCCAAGGCACTGGTCGGCGAACCCGACGCGGCAGCGCACGCGGCAGACGACCGCCCCGCCCGGCCGACGGCCCTGCGGGTGCACCGCCTCACCGTCCCGGGAGTGCTGGACGGTATCGATCTCGAGGTGAAGCAGGGCGAGATCCTGGGGATCGCCGGCCTCGTTGGTTCCGGCAGGACCTCGCTGCTGCGCGCCATCGCCGGGCTCACCCCGACCGCTCGCGGGCGGATCGGCGTGGCCGGAGCGGACGCCGCCGTACCCCGCTCGGTACGTGAGGCGCGCCTGCGCGGGATTGCGCTGGTACCCGAGGACCGCAAAGGACAGGGACTGGTCCCCGCGCTGTCCGCCGCACACAACATCACCCTGGCGGATCTGGGGTCGGTAGCCCGGACTGGTTGGGTCACCCGCCGCTCCATGACGGCCCGCGCGGCCGAGGCCGCCGTGCCGTTCGCCTTCGACCCCGGCCGCCTGGCGGAGCCGGTACGGAACCTCTCCGGAGGCAACCAGCAAAAGGCGCTGCTGTCACGGTGGGTCCACGCCCGCCCGATGATCCTGCTGGCCGACGAGCCGACCAGAGGAATCGACATCGGCGCGAAGGCCCAGATCATGACAGCGCTCAAACGCTATGCGGCGGAGGGCACCACCGTGCTGGTCGTGTCCTCGGAACTCGAGGAACTGATCGCTCACTGCGATCGCATCGTGGTCGTCGCCAGAGGCCGGATCACCGCCGAGTACCGGCCCGGCGCCGGGCCGGTCACCGAGAACGACCTGCTGCAGGCCGCATTCGAACGGGAGAAGAACACTCATGACTGAACCGCGCGTCGAACTCGCCCAGGCCCTCCCGCCGGCAGCCGGCAGCCCCGGGCCGCCGTCCCGGTCACCGGCGGGCACTGGAAGAAGCGCCTGGTCACTGGTGTCCAGGCTGGGCACCGTATGGTTCCTGGTACTGCTGGTCGCCCTGGCCCAGATCGTCTACCCCGGGTTCACGCAGAGCGGCAATCTGCGCAACATCCTTTCGCAGAACGCCCCCCTCGGCCTCATCGCGGTGGGCATGACCTTCGCCATGATCTGCGGCGGATTCGATCTCTCGGTCGGTGGGACCGTAGCCATGTCGTCGGTGGTGTTCGCCAAACTCTCCCTCACCGGCCCGCTGTGGCAGGCCGCCGCCGTCACATTGCTCTTGGGCCTGGCCTTGGGGCTGGTGAACGGCGCGCTGGTGACAAGGTTCGGTATCAACCCGTTCATCGCCACTCTGGCGACAGCGTCGGTCTACTCCGGTGCCGCCTACCTGCTGTCGGACTCGCAGCCCATCGTGGTCGACAAACCGGGCTTCCTCAAACTGGGGCAGGGCGACCTGGCAGGAGTGCCCACGGCGGTCTGGATCCTGCTCGTCGCCTTCGTCGTCGGCGGCCTCGTCCTGTCCGGCACGGTCTACGGACACTGCGTCTACGCGGTCGGCGGCAACAAGGAAGCGGCGCGACTCGCCGGTATCCGTGTCGACCTGGTCCAGGTCGTCAGCTACGTTGCCGTCGGGGTCATGGCGGCTCTGGCAGGCATCCTGCTGTCGTCCAGGCTCGGCGTCGGACAGGCGGATGTGGGATCCGACATGACCCTTGACGTGATCACCATCGTCGTCATCGGCGGGACCTCCCTGTTCGGCGGTGAGGGAGCCGTCTGGCGTACCGCCGTCGGGCTGCTCCTGCTCGGCGTAATCGTCAACGTGGCCGACTCCAAGGGCTGGAACGGGAGCCTGGAGAACATCCTCAAGGGCTGCGTGCTGCTCGCCGCCGTCGGCCTGGACGTCTTCGTGCGCCGGCTACGCAACGGCCGGAGAACACCGTGACAGGCGCCGCAAGCTCCCTGGAGGCCGGTGCGTCGTCGCCTGCCCGGGCGCATCCCCGCAAGGTGATCGTGACTGTCGCGCCCACCGGTGGCTTCCTGACCAGGCGCGACACCCCGTACGTACCCCTGACCCCTGCGGAGATCGCGGACGATGTGGCGGAGTGCTATGCGGCCGGAGCCGCCGTCGCCGCGTTGCACGCCCGCAGGCCCGACGGCCGGGCGACGTGCGACCCGGCCGTGTACCGGGAGATCAACGAGGGCACACGCCGGCGCTGCGACATCGTCGTCAACAACTCCACTGGCGGAGGGCTCGACGGCGATCTCCTGGGACCCGGTGGACCGGCGCGCCAGGAGACGTTGCTCGACAGGCGCGAGGCGGCCATCGCGGCCGGGGCGGACATCTGCAGCGTCAACGCCATGACGGTACTGGCGTCCACCGCACACGGCGACGTCTTGATGAGCACGTCGCCGCGCCAGGCCGCAGACCTGGCGGGTCGGATGAAGGCTCTCGGCATCAAACCGGAATGGGAGGCCTTCAGCCCGGCCCATCTGGATCCGGACATCAGTCTGCTGTCCCGCGGCGAGCCGCGCCCCTGGATCGGCCTGTGCTTCGGACTGCACCGTGTCTTCCAGGGAGCGGTGCCCTTCTCACCTCGCACGCTGCAGTACATGGTCGATTTGCTGCCGCCGTGCGAGTTCAGTGTCAGCTGCAGGGATGACGACCAGTTGGCGGCGATCGCCATGAGCGTGCTGCTGGGAGGCCACGTGCGGGTCGGTCTGGAGGACGCCGTCCGTGACCCGGGCGGACGGCTCCGGTCCAACGTCTGGTTCGTCGAACGCGCGGTGCGGATGCTGCGCGAGCTCGGGTGCGAGCCGGCCACCCCCGCGGAGGCTCGCCGGATGCTGGACCTTTCGTGACATCCCAGGACACCGGCGTCCCGATCGCCGTCGTCACGGGTGCGGATCCGGCCTGGGCCGGGCCGTCGCGCTCGAGCTGGTCCGGCGCGGCTGGGCGATCGTCTTGGTGGGGCGGCGGCCACAAGGCGGACGGATCATCAACAACGGCTCGCTGTCGGCAGACGTACCCAGGCCGCTGTCGGTGGCTTACACGGCAGCCAAGCACTGTATGACCGGCCTGACCAAGGCGCCGTCCCTGGAAGGACGGCGATACCGCCACGCGTGTGGGCAGATCGACATCGGGAACGCCGAGAGCGACATGACAGGTGAGTTCCGCCGCGGTGTCGTGCAGGTCGACCTGTCACATCGTCAGGAGCTGGTCATCGACGCCGCCCTGGTGGCCGATCTGGTCGGGCGGATGGCCGACCTGCCGCTGGAGGCCAACGTGCAGAACTGCACGGTGCTGGCCACGGAGATGCCGTTCATCGGCAGGGCTGAGGACCCGTAATTGCGACCCCCCGTTGGCAGTCGGCACTGCGTGTGCCCGACGACCGGGCTGGGTGGGCATAGCAGGGATATCCCTGGATCCGGTTGGCCGGTCTACCGTTCGAGAAGCAGATGAAGGAGCGTGAAATGCGCGGGAGAAGTCTCGGCACGCAAGGGCTGACAGTGGCACCCATCGGACTTGGCTGCATGGGCATGAGTTCGTTCTACGGGGAACGCGACGACGCGCGGTCGACGGAAACCATTCACCGGGCACTGGACCTTGGCGTGACAATGTTCGACACCGCCGACATGTACGGACCTTGGACGAACGAACAACTCCTCGGCAACGCCTTGGCGGGGCGACGGAGCCTGGCTGTGATCGCCTCCAAGTGCGGCCAGGAAATAGACGACAACGGCGTATGGACCCGTCGTATGAACGGTTCGCCGCAGTACATACGCAAGGCACTGGACGGCTCTCTGCGGAGACTCGGTGTCGATCACATCGACCTCTACTACCTGCACCGGGTGGATCCGGCGGTACCGGTGGAGGAGAGCTTCGGAGCCCTGGCTGAACTGGTCGGAGCAGGCAAGGTGCGATGGCTGGGTATTTCCGAGGCGGCCGCCGACACCATCAGACGAGCCCACGCGGTCACCCCCCTCGCCGCGGTGCAGACCGAGTACTCCCTGTTCACTCGTGATGTCGAGGACAACGGGGTGCTGGCGACCTGCGAGGAGCTGGGCATCGGCTTTGTGGCCTACGCGCCGCTCGGCCGGGGATTCCTCTCCGGCACCATCAGGTCGCGGGATGACTTCTCCCGGGACGACATCCGGCGGAACTCGCCGCGGTTCCAGGGCGGCAACTTCCGAAAGAACCTGGATCTCCTTTCCGCTGTCACCGAGCTCGCGGCGGGAAAGGGTGTGACTACCGCTCAGCTCGCCCTGGCCTGGCTTCTGGCCCGGGGCTCCTCCGTGGTGACCATTCCCGGCACCCGCCGAATTGCCCGGCTGGAGGAGAACGTTGCGGCCACTTCGGTCGACGTGTCGCCCGAGGAGATCGACGCTCTCGACGCGCTCGCTCCGCAGGGAGCCGTCGCCGGCGAGCGTTACGCGCCGGAATTCCTCCGCACCGTTCATCTGTAACCGTTCATTCTTCCTAGCGCCCGACAGGACCACTATGCTCACGCGCACGATGCAGTTCGGCTCGGTATCCATCACGCAGGTCAAGGAACTGGAGGAGTGGAGATTCCCTGCCCGCAACTTGTACCCGAATCTGAGCGATGCTTCCTTCGAGCGAGCTGTCACCGAATGGGGGCCCCGCCTCGCCGACCCGGCGACGAAGGAGTTGATGCTCGACATCAACTGCTTCGTCGTACGCACCCCCGAACAGGTCATGCTGATCGACGCCGGCAACGGCAACGACAAGCACCGGCCGGTGACGCTGCCGCACCACATGTTCAAGACCGACTTTCTCGACCGCCTCGAGGCGGTCGGCGTCAGCCGCGAGGATGTGGAAGTCGTGGTCGCGACGCATCTGCACCAGGACCACTGCGGCTGGAACACGATGCTGGTCGACGGGGAATGGCTGCCGACCTTTCCTCGCGCCGCGCATCTGTTCTCCAAGCGTGAACTGCGGCACGTCGCCGACTACGGCCGCACCGCGCCCGACGGGACAGTCGAGCGGGACTTCTACCGGACCTTCGAGGACACGATCCAGCCGGTGCTCCTGGCCGGCCTCGCCAGGACCCTCAGCGACGGGCAGACACTCTTCGAGGACGGGCAGACCAAGGTGTGGATCGAGGAGATGTCGGGGCACACCCCCGGTCACCTCATGGTGCATGTGCAGTCGGGGACGGACCGGGCTGTGATCAGCGGCGACGCGATCCACCACCCGTTGCAGTTCGCCGACCTCGGCCTCGCACAGGTCGGCGACGTCGACCCGGACCGCGCCGCTGACGTGCGCCGAGGACTGGTGGAGACCTGCTATGAGCACAACGCGCTGTTGCTCACCGCCCACTTCCCCGGGCCGGGCCGGGTCGTCAAGCACACCGACAGCCGCTGGGGCTTCGCATGGCTGTGATTCCCGTGACCGAGTCCTGCGTGGACGACCGCGCCGTCCCGTGAGAGGCCACCCCGGACCCGAATCGGTCGAGACCGGCGGAACTGGCCCCCGAGGTGGCCGGTGCCCTGCGCGAACTCACGCCCGTGGGGGTCAACACGGTCGCCGTCAGACGGGGATCACCATGGGCACGCAGGGCATGAAGATCTCGCTGGCCAAGCGGCGAACTGAACCCGACGGTGTCGACCACACCGAGGAGATCATGGAATCCCACTACCATCGCCGCGGCGCTCACATGTGTACGCCGGAGCGGCACCGTGACCGTCGTCGGGCTGTCCAAGGCGGGCGCCCAGGTGCCGGGGATCCCCTCGACCTCGTTCTCGGTGAGAAGCGCCTGCAACGCAGCACGTATGGCTCGTCACGGCCCCGGCAGGACTTCCCCGGCTGCTCCGGCTCAGTGCGGGGGCCCGGGGCATCGCCTCCTGTCCTCTCCGTATCCGCTGGACGCCGTCAATACGGTGTTCGACGACCTGCTGGCCGGACGCGTCGCCAGCGTCGTCGTCCGATCGCAGCCCTGGCAGGCCGGGGCCGTCATGCCGCACGGCACAGTGCGGGAACCATCGCGCAATAGAAATCGGAGTTCACTCATGCCCTTGCACCCCCAGGCGGCACGGCTGCTCGCGGCGGCAGCCGAAGGACCTGCCCTCGATTTCTCGTCCATGACGGCCGACGCGTTCCGGAAGATGTTCACCCCGCCCCAAGGCGCCGAAAAGAAGTCCGTGGCACACGTGGTGGACCGCACGATTGTGGGAGGCGATAACGGAATTCCCGTCCGGCTCTACTATCCGAAACTCGGCGAACCCCTGCCCGTCACCCTCTATGTGCACGGCGGTGGATTCGTGATCGGCGACATAGACATGACCGATGGAGTGTGCCGTTCTCTGGCGCAGTCCTCCGGGAGCGTGGTGGTGTCCGTTGGTTACCGGCTCGCCCCGGAAACTCCTTTTCCCGGCGGATTGGAGGACTGCGCCGCGGTTCTGGACTGGGTTACCGCGCACGCGGCGGAGATCGGTGTGCGGGCCAATCGCGTCGCTGTCGCCGGCGACAGCTCGGGGGCGAACTTCGCGGCCGTCCTGGCCCAGCGCTCCCGCCGAGTGGGACCTCGCCTGTGCCACCAGCTGCTCTTCTACCCTGTGCTCGACGCGGCACAGGACACGCCGTCGTATCGCGAGTATGCCGACGGGTACCTCCTGACGTCAGCGATGATGCGTTGGTACTGGGAGCAGTACCTGCCGGACGAGAGGGACCGCGACGACGTGCGGGCCGCACCTGCTCGGCAGCGAGCCTTGCGAGGGGTACCGTCTGCGACGATTCACGTGGCCGAGTACGACGTGCTGCGCAGTGAAGCCGAGCAGTATGCCGCCGCGCTGTTGGCCGCGGGGGTGGACGTTCGCTTCACGCGATGGCTGGGGCAGATTCATGGATTTCTGCTGCAGTTGGGCGTCAATCCAGAGGCGGACCGGGCGATAGTCCGGGCGGGAGAGTCACTGAGGGCAGCATTCACCGCGGCCTGAGACGGGGTGACCACCGCGATGCCTGGTTGTAGCAGGGCTACCCTCACGGTGTTCCAGCTATTCCGTTTCCGCCCATAATGGATTGCGTCGTGAGGGTTAAACGTCCTCCATCCGGAAGCATTTGGCAGAAGGCAAGGCGCAATACCATGACCACAGAAGCCGTTGGCAGCACGATCCGCCCGGAGAGGAAACGAACCGGCGACGAGTGGCCCTGTCCCTCTTGGCAGCAGGACGTGCAGGATGTTGCCGCGGTGCGACACCGCGCCCGCGGCCTCATGGCCGACTGGGAGATTCCGCCGGACGCGGCCGACGACGCGCTGCTGGTGATCTCCGAACTGGCGACCAACGCCGTCGTGCACGCCTTGCCCCCGGTCGTCCTGCGGATGTGGCGCCTTCCGGCAGACCGTGGCTGCCCGGTCCTCTGCATCGAGGTCACCGACGCCGGGCTGGCCACCGCACCGGCCTGTACCGACGATCTGCTTCCGGACGAACATGGCCGGGGCCTGTCCATCGTCCATGCCCTGACCATGCGCAGCGGCACGCGGATCCACTCCGAAGGGACCACCTCATGGGCGGTGCTGCCGGCGGCATGAGAGCGGCTCGCGCTGACTACCGCGTCGCGTGACGCTCTCGGGAGCACGGTGACGGCTAGCTGCGGCGTCGAGGCTCGGCACGCCAACGGTGACCGTTGCCCGGGTGGTGGCAAGAGCGCCCGCGCCCACTGGCGGCATCCCAGGTGCACCCGCGTATCGCCGTTCGACGGTGTCCGTGAAGCGAATCCTCGCCTGGGCCAACTGTCCTGGGCGGTCGACCGGCGTCCCCGTACTCCCGACCGCTGCACCGATTCACCGCGAGAACGCCAACGCCGCATCCACACCCGTCTACCCTCACGGAGCACCACGATGACGTACTTCCTCCCGCCCACCGACACTGTCGCCAGCGCCGCACGCGGGCTCGCCCTGGCCCACCCGGGCCTGATCGAGGTGCACCTCGACCCTCTCTATCTGCGTGCACGCTCGAGCAATCCAGACCGCACCGTCGCCCTTGTCGCGGGCGGCGGTTCCGGACACGAACCGCTGCACACCGGGCTGCTCGGGCCCGGCGGCCTGGACGCCGTCTGTCCCGGCGAGATCTTCGCCTCTCCGCACAACCGGCAGATTTACGAAGCCGGTTCGGCCGTCGCCAAGACCAACGGCGTCCTGCTGATCATCAAGAACTACACCGGCGACGTGATCAATTTCCAGATCGCCGCAGAGCGCCTGCGCCACGACGGCATTCCCGTCGCCACCGTCCTGGTCGAAGACGACCTGGCCACCGAAAACAAGCACACCGCCACCGGCAGGCGCGGTACCGCCGCGACGGTCGTCGTGGAGAAGCTACTCGGAGCCTTCGCCGACCGGGGCGCCACACTCGACGATCTCGCCACCCTTGGCGCCGAGATCGTGGCGCACTCCCACAGTCTGGCTGTCGCCGCTCGAGCCCAGACCTCACCCGCAACCGGTCAGCCGGCCTTCACCCTGACCTCTGGCACCCTTGAGTACGGAGTCGGGATCCATGGTGAGCGCGGCACGGGCACCATCGACCACCGCGCTGTCGACGAGCTCGTCGAGCAGATGACCGACGACCTGCTCACGGCTCTGCCCGCAGGGCAGGATCAGGTGCTGGCCGTCGTCAACGGCTTGGGTGCCACAACGAACCTGGAACTGCACGCCATCGGCTCGCTCCTGTACGACGTACTGATCGCGCGCGGCGTGTGGCCGCTGGCCATCGTGCCCGGCACCTTCACCGCAGCTTTGGACATGGCTGGCTTCTCGATCACCCTCACTCGCATGAAGCCTGAGTGGATCGAGCTGTGGACGGCACACGCCGACACGCCCCTCGTGCTTCCCTCCCTCACCTTGACGGCCGACGCCGCGGCGTCCGCCGTCGTCCAGCCGGCTTCCATCCAGGTGTCCACCAGCACGCCGGTCGCGTCCAGCCGAGCCGTCCTCGACCGCTTCGCGGAGACGACCTCCCAAGCCCACCGCAATCTGACGACTCTCGACCAACTTGTCGGTGACGGCGACTTCGGTGACAACCTCATCGGCGGCATACGCCATGCAGTGGCACGAAATGCCTCGGGAACCGGCAGCATGACTGCTCTCTCCGAGGCGTTTCTCAACGACGTGGGAGGCACGAGTGGTCCCCTCTTCGGCCTCCTCTTCCAGCAGTTGGCAGCCCTGTCCTGGCCGGACGACCACGCGCCTGACGCACTCGCCGTCGCGGACGCGGCCGCTTCCGGCCTTGCCGTAATCCACCGCGTCGGCGGTGCCGAAATCGGCGACTGCACTCTGGTCGACGCGCTCGCCCCCGCCATCGACATCCTGCACGCCGCCCGCGACGCGACAGACAGCCCCTTTACCCGGGCCGCCGAAGCAGCCGTACAGGGTGCTTTGAACACCGCCTCCCTCACCCCGCGACGCGGCCGCGCCAGCTACGTGGGCACCCGCGCCATCGGTGTACCCGACCCAGGCGCCCTGGGCATCGCCTTGCTGTTCACCGCGCTCGCACACGTCTACGAGCCGAACACGGCCACACGCCTGCCCGAATCCGCAGACGTCACCCGATACAGAATCGCCTGACCACGGCGAGCCGATGATGCTCCGATTGGGTGACGCGCTGACGTGGGCACCCGCCGCAGCGCACGTCCCGAGGCGATTCCCCTCCCCGCACCGCCGTGACGGCTGCGCAGGTGCTGCGCCCCGGGATACGGGATGACCGAGACAGTGTTCACCACATGGAGTCAGAGGTTTCTTATGGTGCAGGCTGTGCAGCGTGCGATCCAGATCCTGCGGGAGCTCGCGGCGACCGGACCACGGCTGGGAGTGACCGAGCTGGCCGATCGTCTGACGGTGGCCAAGCCGACGATCCACGCACTGCTGCGCACTCTGGAGGTCGAAGGCCTGGTGGTGAAGGACCGGGAGAGCTCGAAGTATCAGCTCGGGCCCGATCTGATCTTCCTGGGCAATGCCTACCTGAACACCCAGAAATTGCGCGGCCGCTCGCTGACCTGGGCGGACCAGCTGGCCACCCGCACGGGTGAGGCGGTGTGGGTGGCCGTTCTCACCGGCGACCACGTCCTGGTCGTGCAGCATACCTTCAGACCAGGAGGGGCCGTGCAGATCCCGGAGGTTGGCGCCAGCATCCCTTGGAGCACGTGCGCCCTGGGCAAGGCGATCGCGGCGTACCTGTCGACAGCGGGACGTGATGCGCTACTGGCTGGCGAACTGGCCATGCTCACCGGTGCGAGCGTTTCCGACCCGCGGGCTCTGGCCGACCAGTTGGAGGAGGTTCCCAAGAAGGGATACGCGGTCGAGGACCAGGAGTCCGCCGTCGGCGTCGGGGGCATTGCCGCCCCGGTTTTCGACCGTTCCGGCGAGGTGGTGGGTGCCATCGGAATTGTCGGTCCTGTTGAGCGGCTGCTGGCCGAAACGGCACGTCAGGAGCTTTCGATACCGGTACGGGAGACTGCCCGCAACCTCTCCCGGGACTTGGGGGCGCCGCGGGGAATGGCTCGTCGGGTGATCGCCTGACTGGTGAGCCTTCGGACGGGGAGCACATTCGTCGGCCTGTGCGCCGGCGTCTGTCGCGCCTTCCGGACAAGTGAGGGGTCCGGGCGTCTGGTGCTCGATGCGGATGGGGATGTGCTCCTTCCCGGTGTTCGATTCGATAGCGGCTGATGGTCGGGCATGGTGGGCGCTATGACACGATCAGCATCCTTGACCTGGTCAAGGATCCACCGGGTGCTGCAGGAGCATGCATCCGTCACTGGCGGCTCGCTGCGGGCGCCGGCCACCGAAGCAGCTATCGCTGAAGCGGAACGGGCGATGACGCTCGCGATACCCGCCGATGTGGCGGAGTGGCTGCTCCTCGTGGATGGGGCGGTGCCCACGCCCGGTGCGGGTGTGCTGCTGCCGCCGCTGTTCGTGCCTGTCGGCCTCCAGTGCTTGGTCGAGCTGCGGCGTATGAAGTTGGACATCTACGGCGGGCAGGACGGTGAGCAGGGCTTCGCGGGAGAGTCCCGCCAGGAGTTCAGCGGAGCGTTCCCAGTCGGGGACGACACGACGGGTGATCTCCTGGTCGTGGATATGCGACAGGGCGGGGCGCAGGCTGTGTCATGAACTGGAGCAAGTCCGAAGGCATCTACGGGCCGCCAATCTGGGCGAACACCGCACAGATGTGGGAGGACGTCGCGGACGCTCTGGAGACGGGACAGCAAGAGGGCGCTGACCCGTCGCTCAGCGGAAGCAGCCACGACGGCCGTTCAGTCGATGATCACGACGGCATCAGCAAAGACCCGGATGTTCTTGTGGTAGTGGTTCTGGTTGGTCACGTTCGGCCCCGGCTTCAACCAGTGCAGTGGGTTGCCGGCGCTCAGACCGGTGACGTTCTTGGACGCATGGAGTGCAACCTGCTAGTCCAGCAGTCCTTGAGTGTGCTGCCCCATCGTGCATACGCCAGCATCAAGTGGCCGAGCGTCACGGACCGCGGTGGCTTGACTGCCGCCGCGTCATTGTGCCGACCAGTGACTCATGGAGTCCTTGCTGCCCCACGGTTCCCGGTACCTCCGGGGGCGCTGCTGGCTCGGCTCGTTCGGTCGGCCATCTGCCTCCCCTTCAGGTGTTCGCCTGTCCGGCGCGGACTGCGGCGTCGGCTGCGATGGAGGCAAGCCACGGCGACGAAAGGCGCGGCCAGGGCCCGTCGCGGCCCCAGTCGGCGCACGAGCCGGGCTCCGAGCAGCGCTCCCGCGGTGTTGCCGGTGCCCAGGGCCATCATCGCTGCCCCCACGGAGGTCTGGTCCATGGCGAAGTCCCGGGTGAACCAGGATCCGTAGGAGGCGATCGCGGCGAAGTTCCCCGTCTGGAACACGAGGTATCCCGCCAGCAGTAGCCGCAGCGGCCCTCGGCCTAGGACATCGGCGTAAACGCCGCGGCGCCCGCTGCCGCCCGCGCTTGCGGCGGGCGGCAGCGAGGGGAAGGACTTCAGCAGCAGCACCCATACGGCCGCCGCGCCCGCCGAGACGACCCAGAACGGAGCGCGCCACGAGAGCAGCGCGAGCCAGGCACCGGCGGGGATGCCGACGACCTGGGACACCGACAGACCGGCCGTGGCCAGCGCCATCGTGCGCGCGATCCGTGCTGTCGGCACCGTCTGGGGGATAGCCGCCCAGATCTGCGGCGAGACGAACGCTGCGCTCGTTCCACCCAGGAAGCGGCACAGCAGCATGCTCGTGAATCCCTGGGCGGCGGCGCACAGCGCAGTGGCCAGCGTGAACGCGGCCATGCCGCACAGCAGTACTGTCCGGCGGTGCGCAGAGCCGGACTCTGACCCCTCGCTCATCTTGCCGGTCAGGGCCATCGGGTGGATGCCGACAGGACCGGAGCGAAGGTCTCAAAGAGGTGGATGAGTTGTCCGTCGGCGGGTTGCGGTCGGGGGGTAGTCGCCGGTGCCGGAGTGCAGGCGACCGTGGGGGTTGACCATGTCGGGGTGGTTGGTTGGTTGGTGACGGTTGCTTCCCACAGGGGATGGAAGTAGGACACATCTCCGTCGAGGGTTTGGACGAGGTCAGCCAGAAGTGGCCAGTGGGGGATGTGCCCGTCTAAGACGGCGCAGATTTCGGTGGGCCAGCATGTGGCGCGGGTGGCTTCGGCGAGAACTTCGGGTGCGGGGCGGCCGGCCTTGATGTGGAGCGTTTGAAGTGCCACGCGGAGTCTGTCGACGGGGTTGTCGTCTGGTGGGTGTTCGCCTGGTTGTGGTGGCTGTTCCTCTCGGAGTTTTTCGTCCTCCCAGACTTTGCGTAGTACGAGAGGATCGGCGCCGCAGGCGTGGGCCAGGCGTTCGGTCAGGTGCCAGCTGGGGAAGCGTTCGCCGGACAGGATCCGGGATGCCTGGGACGTGGAGATGTTCAACCGGTCAGCCAGTTGCCGCAGCGACATATCCGAGGCCCGGTGCAGCCGGGCCAGGACCGGGGCGAGGTGTGACCGCGGATGACTGGCCGCAACTGCATGCGGTGACGCAGGGGGCGGGACCTTGGCGGGGACTGGGAGCCCGGAGCGCTCGGCGCTGCGCATGCGCCGGTTCACCTTCTCGGCGCGGTAGGTGCGGCGAGCGGTGTCGGGCTGCATGGCCAAGGCGGGTCCCAAGCGGGCCCAGGGCACTCGCCCCAGCCGGGCGCGGCCCACGAGCCCTGCGGTGAGGGTTTCCACCATCCGGCTCAGGTTTACCGCCTGTTCTACGGGGTCGAGCAGGGGGGAGTCAGGGCGCGCGAGGAGACGCTCTAGGTGCCGTGCTTCTTCCAGCACGTCGCGGGCCATTTCTCGTACGGCAGTGTCGCTTGCCTTGTCCGCGGTGCCGGTGCCGGGCTCGAGTTTGCGGCGTTGTCGGTAGGCGGCCTGTCGGCATGTGGTGCCGCAGTAGTCCCGGGGGCGCCCGGAGGCAGCGGTGCGCGGTGGGAGCGGATTGCCGCAGGAGCGGCAGGTGGTCGTCGCAGGCACCGGGGGTGTCCTTCCGCAGAGGTTGCGCGCAGCGGGGTGGTGGTGACAAAACGGCGCGCCGGTCGGTTGTTTTGTCGCGGGCAGCGGGTGGCGTGCGCCGTTCCATCACGTTGTGTGCTGCGCCGGGGGCCGGGCTGGGCGGGGCCGCGAGCCGGTGGCTCGCGGCCGGGCCGTTCAGCGTCGCCGGTTGCCGCCGCGGGTGTTGACCCAGGTGGCGAGGGCCGAGCCGGTCAGTGCCGCGAGCAGTGCTGCGGGACCGGGCGGCAGTTGGGGCACATGGAAGGTGACCGTGCAGTACACGGGGGCTGCTGCGGAGGCGTTGACGGCGAGGGTTTTCCACGCGCGCAATTGCACGCGCCTGTTAACCTCGGCTACGCGGCGGCCAGTTTTACGTTTGCTGCCGCGGCGGTCAGGGGATGTCGCCATTGCGACTCCTATCGGGTCGTCGTGTACGCAGGGCCCTGGCGCCTTGGCTACCAACCTGTGTGGGGCCAGGGTCCTGCGGCTGATGATGGAGCAGGGCTCCAACGGGTAGCGACATTAGGACGCGCAGCAATGTCGAGCCACTCGTTTGAGTCCCAGCCTGCCCCACTGTGGACACAGGCTGCGTCCATTCGCGCATTGCGTCACCAGTACACGGCGTAACTGTGCCGAAATCCCCTCAGGACAACGCTGGTTGACGCCACCCTGTGGTATGCATCGCCGCCCTTCAACTCGTGACCATGTCACTGCAGGTGACAGACATGACAACGTTCTCAATCGGCTCCCGCCCGGCGCACCCCTGCGCCCTTGTGCGCGCCGGGCTCGAAAAGGGGAACGTGTTTGCCCCGGCTCGTGCATTTGCAGATCGCCGCGCGCGGCTGGCGCCAAGAGTGCTCCTGCGGCGTCGCATGACGATCTCTGGGAACGGACATGCTGACACTGACGGGCTGTCTGCAATTGCAGACGCCGTGAGGCGTGTTCACCACATACCCCGGGGGGAAACCATGACTGATCAGCAGAGGAGCTCGCGGCAGGGGAAAACCGCAGGCGGGCGTGACGCAGGTGATCATTTAGGTGCGAGCTGGCGGAAAAGCTCCCACAGCAACCATCAGAGCGCATGCGTGGAAATGGCCCGAATCGATCAGGAAGCGGTCGCGTTCCGCGACTCCAAGGACCCTGACGGGCCTGTTCTGATCTTCACGCGCAGTGAAGCGGCCGCGTTTATCGAGGATGTGGCCGCGCGGCGCATCATCTGACGCATCACAACCGGCCAGACGTGCGGGTGTTACTTCGGTTGTCGTACCTATGCGGCAGGATGAGTGAGCAAGAAGGGGGAGTAGTCACACGTCTGCACGAAGGAGACCTCACCCGTGCCAGCAGCTCAGCCGTCCCGGAGTCAGCAGCGTCGACCCCGCACCGTCGGTGACCTGTCCACGAGGGCACCCACGGCCCCGCGGATGTTGGTAGGCGAGATGCTTCGGAGACTTCGCACGACTGCGGGATTCAACGAGGCGGAGGCCGCTAAGGCTATCGGCAAGAGCTACAGCTCCAAGATCAGCCGGATGGAGAGTGGCCAGCACAGCTTCAAAGCATCTGAGATCACTGGGCTCATGGACTTCTACGGCCTGGCCGACCTTGACCAGCGCGAGGACCTGATGGGCCTCGCGCTGAAGGCCAACGAGCCTGGTTGGTGGGACGCCTGGAGCGATGTGTCCACCAAGTTCCTGCAGACCCACGTCAGCCTGGAGGAAGTGGCCCAGCGGATCCGCTCCTACGAAAGCCACCAGCTCCTGGGCCTGCTCCAAGTCCCGGACTATGCGCGTGCCCTTGTTAGGGCGAACGCCCCCGGCCAAGATCAGCGGGCGGTGGACCGCATCGTTGAGTTCCGGGCAATGCGCCAAGAACGCTTCCTGGACGCATCGGAGGCGGTCCTGGTGTGCCTGCTCGATGAGGTATCCCTGACCCGGGGCTACGGAACATCTACCACCATGCGCCGCCAGCTAGACCACCTGATAGCCCTGGCCGATCACCCGCGGATCGTGCTCCACATGGTGCCGCTGAACAGGCGCAACGTCCCCGTGCAGATCGGCACAACGGCGATCTTCGACTTCGCCGACGGCCAGCTCCCACCTATCGTCTACAACGAACTCGCCAACGGCGGCCAGTACATCCAAGATCCCGAGCGCGTTGACGAACACGCCAAGGGCTTCGACCGTCTGCTGGCGACATGCCTGAACCCGCTGACTGCTCTACGGCGACTGCAGGACTACCGCAAGAAGGTTCTGTAGGCCACCCGGTGTGGGGGCACGACCCGTACCCCCACACCGACGGTGCTGCCTGCGTACGCTACGCGATCTGAGCCACCGCCGCATACAACGACGCCTGGGCATCGGAGATCAGACTCGGACCGCTGGCCGGCTCCGGCCGCCACCGGTGCGCTATCACCAGACCCGGATCGACAAGCCTCATGCCCTCGAAGAACCTCAGGACCTCGCGCCTGCTGCGCACTTGAACCGGCGTACCGGCCTCAGCGTAGACCTCCGCAACCGCAGCCCACGCGGTCGGGTCGAAGTCCCTGGTCCAGTGCGAGAGCGTCAGAAACGATCCAGGCGGCAAAAGCCCCGCCAACGTGCCGACGATGCCATACGGGTCCTGGTCATCTGGCAAAAAGGGCAGCAGCCCGTTCAGGCTCACCCCCATCGGCCGGCTGAAGTCCAGGTGATGCGCCCGCTTGACCGCATCCAGCAGCGCCCGCGGGTCGGACACGTCCGCCTCAACATAGGCGGTCCTGCCCAGGGCCGATCCGCCAAGCGCGATCTCCCCGTACCGCAAGACGACCGGGTCGCTGTCCACGTAGGCGACGTGGACCTCGGGGAACTCGCGCATCACCGCCTCATGCAGATGCTCCGCTGTCGGGATGCCCGTCCCGATCTCCAAGAACTGCCTGATCCCCCGCTCATGCGCCAAGAACCTGACCGACCGGACAAGGAACGCCTGGTTCACGCGCGCCACCCATCTGATGGCGGGGAATACCCGGATCACTTCGTCCGCAGCAATACGATCAATAACGTAGTTAGTTTGCCCACCAAGAAAATAATCCGACATTCGAGCGCCGCTCGGCCGGTCCTGGTCTAATCGAACCCGAGTTCTACCAGCATACTGCGGCTCCCCCTCGCACATTGCACCCTCGCCTTTCTGCTCCGCCACGCCGATGAGCTCCACTAAGGCTCAACCTGCAACTATGCACCTCCGCGGGCCGGAGGTGCATGGGTCAAGATTGGACTACCCATCGGAAACTTCCCTTATACAGTGCAAGACACACCGTGCCACCTAGAGTGCGGAGTTGGCATATGCCACGAGAATCCTCGGGCATCAGGTACCTGGCGATGGCAAACGTGGCCAAACATCGCATGAGCCTCTTTCGACCTGCGGCACGTCGCACCGCGGTCGCCGCCAGGACGGTGCCCGACGGTTCATGAGCCTTCGGTGTCCAGCCGCTCCGCGGACTGGAGCAGTACTTGGGCAATTGTGAACTGGCCGCCAACACCTCGATGCCGATGAGGCGGCCCTGCTCGTCGAAGTCGAGGTTGACCACCGCGTCAACGCCCACCTGCCTCTTGGCGTTGGGCGTGGACTTCCACCAGTACCAGCGGTTCACCCGACTCACCCCCGGATGTGGGCTACTTCGGCAATTCGGCGGCCCCCGGCTTCTACGCAGAACCCAGGTATGCCCGCAATCAGGAGGAGTTCGACTTCTGCAGCCAGTTCGTCATCACCGTGGCACTGCGCCTCACCGAGATCGACGTACGAGCCGTGCCGCCGTCTTGGAGGGACCGCGTCGGTCGGGACGGGGCATCTGAACCGTGCCGGGATCGATCGCCGTCGGTGGGAAGGGCGATTGTCCCGGGACGCAACTTGCAGCGCAGCACCGCCAAGTGGGAGGGTCCGTGCGCACGCACGCTCCACATACCCTGGCAACGCTGGCCTGGTCACTGGCCACCTGCCCGGAGGGGTGGGGTTCCAGGTCATGGGGATTCCGCAGCGGCAGCGGCCATCCCAGCTACCGGAATCCGAATCCGTGATCGCCGGGCCACCATCCCGGCCGCCATCACGCGCGCGGCCGCGGTGTTCGCAGTCGTCCTCACCCTCGCCTGCGCCGCCACCCCTGCAGTCCTCCGCTGACTTGCAGGCGGTGGGTTCGGGAACTGATGCCTGCGGCGGCGGCTCGGCGCGGCAATGTACGGCGACCGAGACGCCGATCACCCTGTCCGAGGCGCGGTCAGCCCGACCGCAGCACCCCAGTATCTGCTGATCTGCTGACCAGGCGAGCCGGAACCGGTGCCTGAGACCGTCGGCACCACGACGCTGCCGGCGATCGTCCGCCTGGGTGTCGGCTGTCCGTCTCAGGCCGGGCGTCGCTGCGGTATGGCCCGGGCGGCGCCTATGCGGCGATCCAGCCGCGGATCTCTTCGGCCGTGGAGCGCACATCCAAGCCTTCGCGGACCTGGGCAGCCAGCGAGGCGGCCTGCTTCGCGGTGGCGGTGACCACGACGCCGCTGGCGGCTAGGTAGGAAGCGGCGACGACCGCGCCGAACAGCTCGTTGGAGTGCTCCAGGGCGGGCACGCGCACGAGCTGGTGCATCAGTGCGGCCGCGCGGTGGTGCACGTCGGTGTAGACGTACGTGTCCATGACCCGGTCGGCGTGCCGAGCGACGGCGGCCGCCAGCGTTCCGAAGTCTGTGGGGTCCGGGTCGCCGGGCAGCGCCTGGTGCGCCAGGTCGAGGAGCCAGGCGCGGTCGATCGCAATGATCACGCGGCGGTCCCGCGGCGCTCGTCGGTGGTCTTGGCCGGGGGCTGGCCGAACTGCTCGGCGAACTCGTCCGCCCAGGCGTCGGTGAAGTGGGCGCCCGCGCGCAGGAAGCGGTGTCGCAGGTCGTTGGCGTCATCGGTGATCAGCGTGGTCGCGTACTCGTTCACGCTCATGCCGGCGGCTGTAGCGCGGGCCTCGACGTCGGGGTACTGGTCCGCATCGATGCGGATGTTGATCTGCTTCTTCTCACCCATGAAGCCGAGCGTAGCGGCGTGTGCAAGCTGCTACAAGCCGTGTCGCAGATTACCGCTGCCCGCCGGGCGCAGCCCGTCCCGGCCGGTTGGCCGCCGCGCGAGAACGCGCAAGAAGGTCGCCGCCGCTGAGGGTCACAAGACTTGGGTACCAGCGGCCGCCAGCCATAGGCTCTTCACGTCTCCAGTACTTCCCGTCCCGGTCCGGCAGCGGGTGGAAGGTCCACGTATCACGCAAACCAGTATGGTGATTGAAATGCGGGTCCGGATGGCCGGTGGAGGCGGCGACATTTAGCCACTTCTCGTTTCCTCCGGATACCAATAGGCGTCCGTCGGGTACGAAGGCATGCCCTGAGCAGAAGACGTCGGTGGTCGGGGCGTCGATCGGCTGCAACGTCTGGGTAGCCGAGATGCGGGTGCGGTCGGCGAGCGTGAGCGTGCGGGCGGCCTGGTGGTGGCACGGTTTCGGCATTACGACTCCCGGCACCGGATGCCGCTGCTGCACGATCACCTGGTGGTGTCGGTCAAGGTGCTGCGCGCCGAGGGGAAGTGGGGGCATCTGGACTCGCGGACGCTGTGCGCATGTGGCGGCGGCCGGGGCGCTCTACAACCAGCGGGTGCTGTCTGCGAACGGCTCGGGTTGGCAACCGTGCCGCGCACGCCGACGCCGGGGCTGCGGCCGATGATGCAGATCCCTGGGGTCCCGGCGGAGCTCATCGCCTGGTACTCCACCCTACGAGGCCGCCCGCGGTTACGCGCCGACCGGCGGGCGCGCTCGAGGCTGATGCAGCAGGCCGCCGACGACACACGCAGGCGTAAGAGGACGCCGCTGGCCCTGACGGAGCTGCGCCGCCGGTGGCGTGCCGACGCGATCAGCCGGTTCGGGGCCGCGGTCATCGACGGGCTGGTCGCCCTGTGCTGCCGCGCCGCCACGGCGATCCGCGCCGCCTGGATCACCACCGTGGCGCCCGGCAGTTCCGGCGCGGTGACCGTCGTCGACGTGGACCTAGCGGCCGTCGACGTCGCCGCGGTCGTCTACATCCTGCTGGCCCCACAGGGCCGGGAACAGCCCCGCAGGCGCGGGGAGCAGCCGGGCTCCGCACTGTTCGCGAAGAACTGCTCGGGGAACAGCCCCGCGGGCGCGGGGAGCAGGGCGTGCCGTCATGCCGTACATCCGTGCTGCCGGGAACAGGTGGTCGACGAGCTCGACCGCACCCGCGGGGCTGCTCCCGTCTCGGTCTGGACGGCGCCGGCGCGGCCGCCCTGCGCTCCGCACCCGCCGGGCTGTTCCCTGCCCGTTGCCGATGTAGATCCCGACATGGTCCTGCTCCCCGCACCCGCGGGGCTGTTCCCGCCGAGGAGATGCAGCACATGGTCGAGCACAGCTGCTCCCCGCACCCGCGGGGATGAACTCGCCACGCTCAACGCCACCAAGGGCAAGAGCAAGCCGTTTCCCGCGCCCGCGGTGATGACCCCGGGGAGCCGACCATGCCTAGCTCCACCAGATCCCAGCTCCCCGCGCCTCCGGGACGAGCCCCAGATTGCTCGGTCAGCCTGCCGCCTGAACGCTGGACGTGCCCATGGCTGTCGGGCTGGACCCTGCGGGCGTCTGCTGGCGGGCTCGGATCGGTGAGGGACGGGCCCGGCGTCGTACATCCAAGCAACGCGCCGCTGGATGCTGGTTGGTGTCAGCGTCGGCTGTGTGTGTGCGGGGTTGCGGTGAGCTGGGTGTACTGGCCTGGGCAGTGCAAGGTGGTCAGGGTCGGGCTGTGGGCGTTCGCCCAGGGCCAGGATTTGTGCGGTGTGGCGGGGGCGGGGCTGTCGCCGTCGTCGCCGTCCCACATCCGCCCGTTGGGGTCCGGGATGGTGCCCCAGCCCCAGTACGGCAGCGGCATGTCGGGGATCACGCCCAGCTCTTGGGCCGGGTCGATGGGCTGCTTCCCGACCTGGCGGTGGTGACGCCAGTTGTCACCCAGATCGAAGGTGTAGCTGAACTCCTGCGCGACGTCCCCGACCCGGACCTGGTCCGCGTCCAGCTCACTGTCCGGGTCTTCCACGTCGCAGTAGCGGTGTTCGGTGGCCCGCTTGCCGATCACGGGGAATTCGAAAGCGTGAAGGTGGGTGCCGTCCCAGCGGACGAATGCGACTGACAGCAAAGATCCTGCCCGGCCGAGGCCACAATGTCCCAGCCATCCCACCGCCGACCAGCTCCACCCGCACACTCAACTACCTGCTGCGCACCATGCTCGCAGTGTGCCGCAACCCGCACACGCTGACAGCGGGATTGCCCGGCAAACCACCCGAAACGGGGCTGCGGTGCCGGTCACCGCGTCCCGGTCCCGCCGGTGGCCGCGTACCGCCGCGGAACCACCGGCGGACCGGTCCGCCGCAGCGGAGATCAGTCCTCGTTGGCGTCGAGGACGCGGCCCTTCAGCTTGATCGGGCTTGCGGCGCCCACTTTGAGCTGGCCGTCTGTGTAGCGGCCGGGAGTCGCGCCGTCGACGGCCGTGACCTGGGCGGCGTAGCCGAGGGCTTCCTGGTTGCTGGCCAGGTACGGGTTCTGGGTGAAGGTCAGCGTGCGGCCGCCGTCGCCGAGGGTGCCCTGGGTGGTGTTCATGTTGCCCTTGGCCTGGAGCGTGTTGACGTCGTGGTATGCCCACGACAGCCAGCTGGTGAAGGCGAAGCCCGTGGGTGCTTTCAGGCTGATGGTGATGTCGCCGGGGTTCACCGGGTCCGGCACGGTGCTGAGGATGCCGAAGCTGAGGTGCGCCGGAACGCCGCCTGGAGCGTCCTCGACGATGCCCTGCTGGAGGATGTACAGCTTGTTCTCGGAACCCGGTTCGACTGGGGCCTGGGTCTGCGTGGCCATGGGAATTCCCTTTCTGTGGATGGGTGATGTCCGCGTGGGCGGACCCGCCGGTGGCGGGCTTGGGGGGCCTGCTCAGGGGCCGTCGGGATCGGTGACGGTCTCCGTGGGCGGGGCGGAGGGGGTGGTGGTGTCGGTGGGTGCGTGGTCGGCCAGGACCGGGCCGAGGACGTCGAGGGCGCCCAGGACGATGTCTTCGTAGAGGTAGAAGCCCCCTTCCAGCGGCGGCAGTTCGCCGCCGGCCGGGGTGTCCTGGCCGTCGGATTCTGGGAGGGTGTCCGGTTCGGGGTCGTCGTGGGTCGCGTCCTGGTCCGTGGCCTGATCAGTGGTTTGGGCCGAGTCCTGGCCGGCGGCCTTGTCGGCGGGTGAGCCGAGCAGGTGCGTGAGGTCCTGTGCGGCGCCCAGGAACGCGGTCCTGGCGGTCGTGGCCAGCAGCCGCAGCGGGAAGTCGAGGGCGGCGGCGGTGCGCTGGCCGGGGATCAGGTTCGCCGCGGCGGGGGTCTCCGCGGTGGCGGCGGCGATCCACTGCACGGGCAGGGTGAAGGCGGCGACGATCCGTTCGGCCGGCATCAGCGGCGGGGGATCGCCGTCGACCATGAGGTCCTCCCACTCCATCAGGTCGAAGAGGAACTGGCCGCCCTTGTAGAAGGGCCAGGGCCTGACCGTGTCGAGGAGCAGGCGGGCGCGTTCGCCGTCGTCGCGGCGCAGCGCGACACCGTGTCGGGCCAGGGTGCACAGGCACTCGCGCAGGCAGGTGTTGACCCGGTCGAGGAAGGCGAGGGCCCGGTGGTCGGTCGTGGTCAGCGCGCCGGTGGCGGCGGGGCCGGGCGGCGGCGGTGAGGTCGTGGTGGTCACAGTGGCCTTGAGGTGACGTAGTGGGCGATCTGCCGCAGGACGGCCTTGCCTTCGTTCTCGGGGATGACCTGGAGGTCTTCCTCGAAGCGGGCGATGCCTTCGGCTGCGAGCCGGTCGGCGAGATCGGTGGCGTACTCGATGGAGCCGTGCCGCCGCATGGCGCCGAGGAGTTCCTCGGCGTGCTGCTGGGTCTTGTCGGTACGACGCCGGCACAGCACGTCGAGCAGCCGGGGGCGCTCGTAGGGCTGCGCGGTGCGGAAGAGGTGGATCAGCATCACGGTGCGCTTGCCTTCGAGCAGATCGCCGAGGGGCTCCTTGCCGTAGAGGGCCTCGTCGCCGACCAGGTTCAGGATGTCGTCCTGGATCTGGAAGGCGATGCCGATGAGGCGGAACGCCTCGTCGAACCGGCCCAGTACCGAAGGGTCGGTGACGCCTGCGCAGACCGCGCCGATGCGGCACGGGCTCATGCAGGTGTACCAGCCGGTCTTCTTGGTGCTCATGGTGAAGTAGGACGCGTCGGCCTCGGGGACGGTGTCGTGGCGGATCCAGCCCAGTTCCATGGCCTGCCCCTCGATGGACTCCCGGCACATGTGCACCGCCTCGTGGATGAGGCCGAGGGTGCGGGCCAGGCCGAGGGATTCGAGGTTGGACAGGACGGCGTCGACGGCGAGCAGGTTCAGGCCGTCGCCCACGTTCACGGCCAGGCCGAGGCCGTGTTCCTCGTGCATGGTCGGCAGGCCGCGTCGGTGCGTGGACTCGTCGGCGATGTCGTCGTGGACGAGGAAGCCGTTGTGGAACAACTCCAGCGCGGCCGCGGCGCGTACGGCGTCGTCGGGCCGTCCCCCGAGGGCGGCGCAGGCTGCGATGGTCAGGGTCGGCCGCAGGCCCTTGCCCTGCCGTGCCGGGTAGGAGCGCATGAGGTCGTACAGTTCGGCACGCGGTTCCCGGTCGGGCAGGAGCCGTTCGATCTCCTCGTTGGTACGGGCCCGGCACCGGTGCATGGTCTCCATCAGGTCCGCGTCGCGGACGGTGTACTCCAGCGACCAGTCGGTGCTGGTGCGGCCGTCCCACAGCAGGCGCGGCGCCTCGATGGTGGTGCCGCCGATCAGCGCGAGCGGCGCCGGGGCGTCGTCGGGCGTTCGTCGGGCGAGGAAGTCCAGCGCCGTCCAGTCGACCAGGTCGGCGGGGGGTTCCCCTGTGGCGGGGACCGTGGCTCCCCACAGCTGGGGCGCCTGTTCGCGGTAGGTGCCCCAGAGTTCCTGCATGCTGCGCAGGCCGGCCGCGCGCTGGGACAGCAGGGTGAAGGCTCGCCATACTGCGAGGCTGTCGTCGCGGGAGCCGCGGACGTCGAGGCTGTCGGGCAGGACCTGGTCGACCGGGGCGCGCTGGAGGTCGAAGAGCAGGTTCATGGCCCGGTCGTCGAAGGCGACCTCGACGTCCGGATCGGGGCAGCGGTCCTGGTCCACGACGATACGGCTGTGCCGGGCGGTGAGTGTGGCCTGGCTGCCGTCGTTGAAGTGCAGTCCGAGCCGGATGCCGCGCAGTTGGTCGGCCGCGGCGGCGAGGATCGCCGGTGCCCGGTCGGACAGGGCGGCGACGGTCTCGTCCAGCAGCCGGGCGCCGGTGAACGCGAGCGTGGTGTCAGTCATGGGCACCTCCGGCGAACTCCACGATGCCCTCGGTGCTGAAGCCGATACGGCGCCCGCCGACCCGGCCCTCGACGGTGCAGGGGCCGAGCGTTTCGTGCACGCTGAAGGGGTGCAGGCTGGTCTCGGAGGGGTTGGCGATCCGGCCTGCGGTGTGCGAGCGGAAGTCGAGGACGAGCCGGTCATCGCCGAGGCGGGCCGTGATCAGCAGCTGGCCGGGCACCGCGGCCATCGGCGGGGTTCCCAGTGTGTCCGCCAGCGGCGGTACGAGGGTGACCCGGTCGCGGTCCAGGCTGCCGCTGACCGCGACCCGCAGGTTGCGGCGCGGGAAGTGGCGGATCATGCGTCCGTCGCGCCACAGCATCACCGATCCGTTGGCTGCGTCCGCCGGGCGGGCGGGCTGGATCAGGGTGAAGACCACGGCCGAGGGCGGCGCGGCGTCGGCGGGCCCTGAGGGGTCGTTGACGAAGCCGAACACCCAGCCGCCGAGCGTGGGCCAGGACCACCGGCCCCGTACCCGTTCGTGATAGCCCAGCAGGTCCGTCTCCGTGGCCGTACCGTCGCTGTGCCGCAGGGTTCCGGTGCCCAGGACGCCGGGCTCTGACTGCCACCGCAGGTGTTCGTCCTCGCCGAACGGCGCGCACTGCGAGGTGCACGGCCTGCTGGTCCGGGTCAGCGTCACGTCCGCCGCGGGCACCCCTGACCCGGCCGCCACCCGGAACGCGCCGGGCTCGCCGTGCGGATGCGGCAAACGGAAGGCCGACCAGGGCAGTTCGGGCTGGTCGGCGTTGAACTGCGTCGCACTCCAGCCGTGCCCCTCCGCGTAGACCAGGAGGACGGCCATGTGCTGCCCCTCGGCGGCCGAACCGGTGCCGCTGCGGCGTCCGGTGGCCGGGGCGCCCGGATCCGCGAAGACGGTTCCGGTGGAGGACCCCAGGACGGACAGGTTGGCGATGAGGGCCTGCCGTCCGCTGCGGGACAGGAACGCGTAGTGCAACCACCTGCGGTCCAGCGGATGGGTGAGCGGAGCGCCCGGGAAGGGGCCCGGCGGACCGAGTTTCGGGAGGAGGGAAAGGGGAGGGGACACGTGACACACGGTAACTCACTGCAACTGATTGATTACAAATCGTCACGATCAGGCGGGTGACAGGGGAGTAAAGAAACGTTTAGTTACATGCTGAGGGTTTGAAAGCGCAAACAGCCGCCTATGGCGGATCATCCACATGCGGCTGGGTGGAGCCGCGCTGGTGCCGACCAGGCCGGGTCCGGCACCGCCTTAGTCGTCGTCCTCCAGAACGCTTGCCTTCAGGCGCACTTCGGGCTGCCCCGCGATGACGGCCAGTCCGTCGGTGAACCGGCCCGGCACGGCGTCCGTCAGGGCCTGGATGCCGAGCGTGTAGACCAGGGCCGCCGCCGGATGGTCCGCGGTGTTCAGGCGAGGCTCGTCCGTGACGGCCAGTTCCCTGCCACCGGCCCGTACCGCCGCCGTCGTCCTCCCGCCGGGCAGCACCGTACGATCCGCACGGTAGTACGCGCAGGTCGCCCGGCCGTCGAAGAGGAAGCCCGTCGGAGCCGTGAAACGGTGCTCCACCCGTCCCGGCACCCAGGGGTCGGTGGACGAGACGCGTACGTGGAGCAGCTCGCTGCCGCCGCGCGGTACTTCGACGCCGACCTCCTGGCGGACCAGGAGCTGTGCGGCCGCTGTGGCAGGGACGCTCGGGGCGTCGGCTTCGGGGCCCGTTTCGGGTTCCGCTTCCGGCTCTGGCTCCTGCTCTGGTTCGGGTTCCGGCCCCGCCTCCGCCTCGGGTTCCGGCCCCGTCTCAGGCTTCTGCTCCGGCTCGGCGGCCTGCGGGGTGTCGAGGGCGAGGGGCAAAGCTGCGATCCGGTGGTGGAAGTTGTCCGCCACGAGCAGCCGTCCGGCCGGGTCCACCGCCAGGCCGCAGGGATAGGCGAGCGACATGGCGGCCGCCTCGTCGCTGCCCGGGACCCCGGCTTCGTCCGTCGCCGGATCGGTCCCTGCGATGACCTCGGCGGCTCCCTCGGCCAGCCGCCACACCCGGTGTCCGTTCACATCGGCGACGTAGACGGCCCCTTGGGTGTCGACGGCGACCGCGCACGGCGCACTCCAGTCGACCCCCACCGCGCCGTCGCTCCCACCCGGCGGCCCCGCCAGCACCCGGAGCGTGCCGTCCCCGCCCAGGAGCAGCACCCGCCGGCCCGCGGGGTCGGCGATGTACAGCTGACCGGCGGCGTCGGTCGCCAGGCCTGCGGGCACGAACGTGGCGCCGGCGTCGGCCGCACCGGCGACGGCGGACGGTCCCGACGCCGCGACAACCGTACCGATGACGCCGTCGGGGCCGACTCCGCGCACCCGGGGGCTGCCCGCTTCGCCGATGTACAGCGATCCCGCGCCGTCCACGGCCAGGGCGCAGGGGGAGTTCAGCCGGGCGCGGTCGGCGGGGCCGCCGTCACCGTCGCCGCCCCTGATGCCGTCTCCCGCGACGGTGTCGATGACACCCGAGGGGTTGATCCGGCGGACCCGGTGGTTCATCTCGTCGGCGAAGTACACCGCGCCGTCCGGGCCGACCGCGAGGGCGCTCGGGAAGCCGAGCCGGGACCGTACCGCCTCCGCCCCGTCCCCGGCGAAGCCGCGCCATCCGTCCCCGGCGATCGTCGTCAGTGTGCCGTGCGCGTCGACCCGCCGGATCCGGTGGTTGGCGTGGTCGGCGACGAAGACCGACCCGCCCCCCACCGCCACGTCCGCGGGGAAGGCCAACCGTCCTTCCCGTGCGGGCCCGTCGTCCCCGGAGAACCCGGCCGCGCCGTTCCCCGCCACGGTGACAGGCCCGCCCGGCACGTCCGCGGGGACCGCCACGCGCCCCCGGAGCCGTGCGGTCGTCGCCGTCACGCGCTCACCACCCGGCGCCGCTGCGGCCGGGCTTCAGCGATGCCCGGCCCCTTCTGCTGCCACGCGCTCATCTCCCGCATGTCCGTCTCCTTCCGAGGCGTTGTCGACGTCGACGGTCCCCTGCATACCGGCCGGGTCGCCCGAGGAGGAGCAGCGCACCGCGCGCTCACCCGTACGAGGGCGGCACCGGGCGGCAGGGGTGTCGGCGCACTCAGGGCATGCGGGGCTGCCGCTTTCCGCACCCATGTGCCCCGATGCGCTTCAGTTCCACTCGAACAGGTGGTGCAGGATCGATCCCGCATTCGCATACGGGTGAATGACCGCATATCGCTCTGGATCCTGGCTCACGATGGAGAGTGAGGGCGGCCGGCGCGGGTCATGCCCCGCCCGAACGCCCCTTGCAGCCCCAGGAAGCGTCCCGCGTGCCGTTCTCCGGGCGCCGCCCCGGCGTTCGGTGACACCGCGGCCTTCTGGCGGTCGGCTTGCACGTCCGCCCCGCTTTTCGCCGCACGCCTTGCTCCCAAGCCAACAAGCGCACAGGTCCAGGAGGACATGGAGATGGCAACCGAGGTGCAGTCCAAGAAGGAAGCCTACAAACGAGGTGAGGACCAGGGGCGCGCCGACGCGCTCGCAGGGCTCCCGCACGCCGACCCGCCGCGCGACGGCAAGCGCGCCGAGAAGGACCAGTACGCGAACGGCTACGACTGGGGTTACGAGCAGGGCCGCGCGCAGAAGCTGGACCTCGTGGTGTGGCAGGAAGGTGGTGTCGAGGACGCCGCCGGCGGCCTCGGCACCACCATCAACATCTGCGTCCGGACACCGAACTGGACGGAGACCGTCGACGCGGGCGAACGCGAGCACGTCTTCGCCGCCCCTACAGGATTCCGCTGGAACGGCATGGTGGGCTCACAGTACAAGCGCATGGACCAGACGACGGGCGGCAACCTGCCTCCCGTACAGGCCAAGGTCAGCGACGACGGGCGCACCCTGACCTTCAACTACCACGTGCACCTGAACACGACCGGCGAGGACAAGGACTGCCTCGTCTACACCTGCGGCCTCGAAGCCGTCGACGGTGCCGGACCCGGCCGCTTCACCGACGGTTCCGCGCAGATCGGCACCGCGCCACCGGCCAAGCTCAAGGCCGAGGTCATCGAGGACGAGGACTGAGGGCCGGGGTCGAGGAGCCAGGACCCGAGGACTTTCGAGAGCAGGAGTAGGACATCATGACCACCGTCGTCACTTCCGGCGTCTTCCCGACCACCAACCCGAGCATCTCACCCGTCACCGGCCTGGGGGCCGCGGACGTCCGGTGGGGCAGCAGCGGTTCCCAGAGCGGGTACCAGTTCCGTGGCACGGCCGCGGACGTCGAACTCGACGGCACCGAGTTCGTCGTCGGTACCTTCATCCACCGCAACCTGCCCACGACCGTCAGCCCGAGCGAGTTCGACGTCCAACTCGCCATCAACGTCATGTTCGAGGACGGCAGCACCACCGATCTGAACTTCGCCTTCCACCACTTCGAGACGCCCAACACCACCGGCAGCAGCCCCATGGACGACGACCTGGTCGACCTGGAGACCTTCATCCACCCCCAGCCCGTCACCATCGGCGGCAAGGAGTACCGGGCGGTGCTGAGCGGGTTCAAGCGGGGCGGTCAGATCGTCCGGCAGTTCCGCAGTCCCGAGGGCGGAGTCAACTTCGCCGAGGTCGTCTGCATGTTCACCGCCGAGGAACCCGACGTGATCATCTCCGGCCTGCGCTACCTGGGCACCGGGCCGGGGCAGGCCGACGAATACGTCGAGATCTTCAACCAGGGCGGCGCGCCCCAGGACCTGACCGGCTGGATCGTGGAGTCCAAGCCCACCGGACGCGATTTCCCCTTCCCCGCCGGCACCGTCATCCAGCCCGGCCAGCGCTTCCGGATCTACACCAACGAAGCCCACCCGCAATTCGGCGGCTTCTCCTTCGGCTCCGCCCAGCAGATCTGGCGGGACAAGGGCGGCATCGCCCGCCTCGTCGCCGCCGACGGCCACGTTCCGGACCAGTACCCCTACCTCGACAGGGGGTTCAACACCACCAGCACCCCGTAAGGCGGTCTCCCCGGCCGTCAGCGACCGGTGAGGCCGCCGCGCCTCACCGGTCCGTACCTTCGATCTTCATGTGCGGGGCGCTCCTTGACAGGGGGCGAAGTCGTCGTCGGCCTCGTAGAGGTCGATGGGACGGATCGTCGGTCCATTACGGCACCAGTCTCACCGTGGCGGGGCAATGCTGGTGAGGCAGACGAGATGCATGGGCTGGTTAGGGAATGAGGTCGATAGACGCTGCGGGCCGTCGGCTCTATCGGGGGTCGCTGTCCAGCGCGGTGAGGATCCGCGGGCCGAGGTCGGAGATGTCGCCTGCGCCCATGGTGAGAACGAGATCGCCAGGCTTGGCCATGGCCGCGATCCTCTCGGTGGCACAGTCTTTGGACTCTCCGTACGTGACATCGGCGCCGGCCGCACGGGCGGCGTCGATGATGAGGGCGCTGGAGATTCCGGGGACCGGGTCCTCGCGGGCTGCGTAGATGTCCAACACCATGGAGGTGTCCGCGAGAGCTAGCGCCTGGCCCATCTCCGAACCCATTTCCTGGGTGCGGGAAAAGAGGTGGGGTTGGAACAGGACGATGATGCGGGAGTCCCTTGCGGCGGCGCGCATCGCTTCCAGATCGGCGGCCATCTCGGTGGGGTGGTGGGCGTAGGAGTCGATAACCTGGACTCCTGCGGCTTCACCCGTGAGCTGGAGACGGCGCTTGACGCCGGTGTATGAGCTCAAGGCCGTAGCCATATCGGAGGTGGGGACGCCCATGGCCACGCCCGCGGCGAGGGCGGCCACTGCGTTGTGCGCGTAATGACGGCCGGGTACCGAGATGGTGAAAGTAACGGGCTCGCCGTCGAGTAGGACAGTGATCTCGCTGGTCAGTCCTTGCGGCGTGACCATGTGAATGGGCACGTCGGCCGACTGGGCTTCGCCGTAGGTGATGACCTTCAGGGATGAGAGTGCGTTTTGCAGACGTCGTGTGAGTTCGGTAGCGCCCGACTGGTCGGCGTTGATGACCAGGGTACCGCCGGGGACGATCTTCTTGGCGAAGGCTTCGAAGGAGTCGTAAACCTCCTCCATCGACGCGTAGTTGGCGTGGTGATCCAGCTCGACGTTGAGGATGACCGCGACTTCGGGGGCGTACTTGTGGAAACTGCGGTCGGACTCGTCGGCCTCGGCGATAAAGTGCTCACCTTCGCCGTGGTGGGCATTGGAACCGGGGGCATCCAGGTCACCGCCGATGGCATACGACGGGTCGAGCCCCAGAGAGGAAAAGGACACCGCCAGCATCGAGGTGGTGGTCGTCTTGCCATGGGTGCCCGCCACCGCGACAGGGCGTAGCCCTTGCATCAGGGAGGCGAGCGCGTCGGAGCGGTGCACCACCGGAAGGCCGCGCGCGTGCGCGGCGGCCAGCTCGGGATTGTCGAGGCGGATCGCTGAGGACACCACGACCGCGGTGGTGTCCTCAGCAAGATGCGCGGCGGCGTGCCCGATGTGCACGATGGCGCCCTGAGCCCGTAGCGCCTTGGCCGTGGCAGAGTCCCGCGAGTCGCTGCCGGTGACCTTCGCTCCGCGCTGGGCGAGGATCTTGGCGATGCCGGACATTCCGGTGCCACCAATGCCGATGAAGTGCGGTCGGTCCAGGGCAGTGGGAACGCCGGGGCTCATGTCGGGTCCTTCTGTAGGGCTGAGCGGTGTGGGTGTCACAGGTCACGGGCTAGTTGTAAACACCATAGACCGCCATGTCGTTGCGGAAGCGGAGCTCGCCCAGGGGCCAGGGCTGATTCAAAGTCAATGCCGGAAAGTTAGGGCCGTGGGCAGGCTGTCAAGCGGTTCGGTGAAGTTGATGTAGAGGGACGGGGCTCCGCGTAGGACGGAAGTCGACCAAGACGCCGTACCCACGGGAGCCCCGTTGACCGCCAAGTCTGGCATGCCCATCCGCCCTGGTTCCGATCGAAGTGTCTTTGCGGCCGGGCATCTTGGCGAGCTGACCCAGCTCATCTCGCCGGACATGGTCGACGAGGTACTGCGAACCACGTGCCGGGTGGAGAGGCGGGTCCGCAAGCTGCCGTCGCGGGTGGTGGTGTACTTCGTGCTGGCGATGGCGCTGTTCCCTCGCGAGGGATATCGGGGTGTGTGGGCTTCGCTGGTCGCGGGCCTGCGGGGAACAGACGATGGCCCCTCTGTCGCCGCGTTGCGGCAGGCCCGGCGCCGGATCGGACCCGAGCCCCTCAGCTTGTTGTTCGACCGGCTCAAGGGCTGCACGGCGAGCACGGAAACTGTCGGTGCATGGTGGCGGGGACTGCGGACGGTCGCCTGGGACGGCACCACCCTTGAGGTGGCCGACAGCGCCGCCAACGCCGCGTTTTTCGGTTACTACCGGGCAGCGCGTGAGTCCACCTATCCGCTGGTACGGCTCACGGCGTTGGTGGAATGCGGGACCCGGGCCTTGGTGGACACGGTGATCGGCCCGGTGTCGGTCAGTGAGGTTTTCTCAGCGAAATGATCTTCGCGAAACGTCGTGAACCGCTCGCTCCGGGGTGGATCGGACGAACGCATCCTGGTCGTGGGCAGACGTAAAGCCCCTGGTAGGACAGGTCTCACCACAAGATCTTGTCCGAACCACCAGAGGCTTCACGTTGGTCACCTATGTTGCCACGCTCGATGTCCCGCGCCACGTCGTGGACCATCTGTCCCGTTTGCTGGCCGCCCATCGGCGGCGGCTTCGCACCCCGCGGGGATCTCGGGCGCTGGGCCCGTTCCGCCAGGCCGTGCTGGTCCTGCGCTGGTTCCGCGAGAGAGCTTGCGTGCACTGCCTGGCCCGCGGCGCGGGCATCTCCCAGGCCACCGGCTACCGCTACCTGCACGAAGGCATCGACGTCCTCGCCGACCAGGCTCCAGACCTGCCCGACGTCCTGAACCGCTGCCGACGGGACGGAATGTCGCACGTCATCCTGGACGGGACCCTCATCGAGTCCGACCGCCTCGCGGGCGTCCGCGACAACGGCAACGACCTGTGGTTCAGCCAGAAACACAAGGCATTCGGCGGCAACGTGCAGTTCCTGTCGTCCCCGGACGGCAGCCCGCTGTGGATCTCCGACGTCGAGCCCGGCTCCACCCCCGACATCACCGCCGCCCGTATCCACGCACTGCCCGCCCTCTACAAGGCCGCCACCGACGGCCTGCCGACACTCGCCGACAAGGGCTACATCGGCGCCGGCATCGGCATACACGTCCCGGTCCGCCGCCCCAAGGGCAAGTCCGAACAAGCCCTACACGCCGACACCTGCACCACGAACACCCTGATCAGAGACCTGCGGGCACTCGGCGAACGCGCAGCCGCCGAGCTCAAGGAACGCTGGCGCGCGCTCAAGCACGTCTCCCTCAGCCCCAGTCGGATCGGCGACATCGCCCGCGCCGCACTCGCCCTCAACGGAATCTGGAAATGACCTTCGATGAGAAAACGTCAGTGAGAAGAGCCAATCGCAGCAGCTCTGCGCGGCGCTGGTCCCGGGCATGCTCCACCTGGCCGACCGTGGGTCCGACGGTCTGGAACTGATGCGCCAGGCTGCCAGTACGGGCGCGGACCTGCTTTGGCGGGTCAGTACCGGCCGTCTCCTGCCGGCCGTTGAGGAGCTCGACGACGGGAGTTGGCTGTCCATGGTCTCCACTCCCACCGGTCGCAACCAGTTGGTGCGCTGGGTGCACCGTGACCGGCGCCGCGGCGTTCCTCCCCAGGTCCAGGGCGTGGCGGTGCGCGTCATCGAGGCCGACATCACCGTGACCGACCGGGCCACAGGAACCGTCCGCACGAGCAGTCTGCGCCTGGTCACCACGTTGCTGGATCCCCAGCGCTACCCGGCTCAGGAGCTGGCAGCGCTCTATCACGAGCGCTGGGCGGTGGAAACTGCCTACTACGGGCTGAAGGTCACCGCACTCGGATCGGGAACGGTCCTGCGCTCCCACCACCCCCGCGATGTCTTCCAGGAGCTGTTCGCCCTGTTCATCGTGCTCCAGGTGGCCCGGCGGATCGCCGCCGACGCAGCCACAGCGGCCTGTATCGACCCCGACCGAATCTCGCTGACCGTCACGCTCCGCACTGCCCGCCACACGGTGATCAATGCTGATCCGATGCCCTCGATTGAGCTGGGTAGGACCCCACGCATCAGCGCCGCCATCCTCAACCCTCGAGACCTGGGCCCCGAACAGCGGCGTTCCCGGATCATCCCCCGCCGCGTGAAACGCACTCTGTCCAAGTTCGCCTACCACAAGGCCCGGAACGACAAGCCACTACAGAAAGTAGCGACAACGATCACCATCCCGCCCGCAGCACTTGACAGCCTGCCCACGGCCCTAACTTCCCGGCATTGGATTCAAAGTCCTGGTGATCACTTGTCGGTGCAGGTCAAGCGAGTCCGATCGGGTCGAGCGGGTGCGTGAAGGGCACGTAGGAGGCTTGTCGTAGCCCGGCGGCGATGCTGCCGTAGCCGGCGTCGCGGAGTGTGTTGACTGCGAGGTTTCGCAGTGTGGCCATGTTCGCCGGGCCGTGCCCGGTGCGGACCTTGGAGGCGTCCTCGGCAAAGGTCGTGTCCCTCACGTGGTGGAGCGACTCGATGCCCCAGTGGCCGCGGGCGAGTTGCCCGAGACGCTGCGGAGATGCCTGATGGGAAGCCGTATCGGTGATCGCGTGGACGGTCTGCCGGGTGGTCTTGCCGCTCTTGGCGTCGGTGCGGTAGCGGTGGATCTTCACGGCCTGCGTGACGTGCGGGAAGTCCAGGCCGAGGCCGGTGACGGTCAGCACACGCACCGAGCGGGTTTCGCGTCGGCCGTGCCCCTGCTCGCGGTCGTAGCGCACCGTGGTGCACCCCTTCCACGGCAGGGCCCGCAGCGCGGCGTGCAGGCGCGGCTGGTTGCGCTTGACCACGAGGACGAAGTGGGCGTTCTTCTCCTCGACCAGGTAGCGGGCCTGTTCGCGGGTGGTGTGCAGCGCGTCGGCGGTGACCGTCACGCCGGTGAGGTCGAAGGGTGCCAGCAGCGCGGGCAGGGCGGTGACCTCGGTGGTCTTGCCGGGCACGGGCGGTCAGCAGATCAGTGGTTCGGGCCCCGTTGGCTGGTCGTGCCGGTGCCGTTCGGCGATCATCGTGACCTCGCCGTCCGCTGTGGTGACGGTGGCGCGGACCGCATCGGCGCTGCCGTCGTGCTGGTACTCAAGCCGTTCGTCGGCGGTCTGGCCCAGCAGCATGTGGAGTAGGTCCTCCAGGGTCTGCAGCGCGTCCTGGAAGCCGTCGAGGGGTTGTCCCAGCACCAGCTCCTCAGCCTCGTCCCACTCACCGCCGGTGCGGACGGCGACCATGGTGTCGGCGGTGCACAAGGCGAGCGCGATGCCGTCGACCTGGTAATACCCAAGCTCCGCTCGGGCAGCTTCTTCCCGAGCCTGCTGGAACGCCGCCGCCGGATCGACCAGGCCCTCTTCGCCGTGATCATGGAGGCCTACGTCCACGGCGTTTCCACACGCTCGGTCGACGAACTGGTCAAAGCCCTCGGAGCGGACAGTGGGATCTCCAAGAGCGAGGTCTCACGGATCTGCTCCGACCTGGACACCCAGCTCACCGCCTTCCGCGGCCGGCCCCTGGACCACCTCCGCTTCCCCTACATCTATCTGGACGCCACCTACTGCAAGGCCCGGGTCGCGCGGCGGGGCGGCCGTCGGCGGGGTCGACCAGGCGGGTGTCGGCAAGAGCGGCCTTGACCATCTTGCGGATGGTGCCGTGGCTGATTGCGCGACGCTCGGTGCGGAAGCGGCGCTGGAACGGTAGCGGAGCTGGCGGCATCCACATGCACTCGTGCCAGTCGTAGGCGGGGATCATCGGGACCGGGCCGGAGGACTCGCGGATTCTGCTGATGATCGTAGACAGCGCCTCGGCCAGTTCAGGGCTGACCACGAGCAGTCGTTCCGCATCGGTCTTGGAGGGGGCGATCTGCAACAGCGGTAGGATTTCGCCGGTGGTCGGCAGCCGGTATTGCACCAAACTGTGGTGGCTGATCTCCAGGAGTTCCTCGATGCGGACACTGGTGAGGCGGAGGACTTCCACCGTGGCCCAGGCCCAGAACGCGTACTCCTCTTCCTGCACGAGATCCCGGCGCTTTCCGCTGGCCGGTTCCTCGGCCCAGATCTTGCCCGTGGAGGTGCCCGGCCGCAGGAGGGGCCGGATCAGCGCCTGACCGTCGACGGTGAAGGCGGTTCCGGGCTCGGTCTCCCGGGCAGCCCGGAGGAGCGTCTCGGCCGTCCGGCGGCGCTGGTCGACCGTGCGGACAAGCACGGGGAGGACGGGGAGTCGCTCGCGGGTGCGGGCGTCGATGCGGGCCTTGAGCTGTCGCTTGTGCTTGCGTCGTCCGGTGTCCTCGCGGCCGACGGGGCACGGGGCGACCCAGCGCGCCCACCGCCCGGGCTCCTCGATCGCCCACTGGGACAGGTCCAGAAGGAACGCACCTTGCCCAGGCATTCGCGGAAGCTGATCCGGGGAACCGTGGCCACGGACGCCGGCCGCGACCAGGGTGGTGGCGGTGTCCTCGGCGGTGTTCCGCGACACCCCCGCCGCATCGGCCAGGCCACGCAAGGTCAGCTGGTCGGCGCCGTGCAGCGCCCTCAGCACCTCGACGGTGTTGATCCGTTGCCGCAGTAACGCATCGCCACCTGCCTCTCTCTTCGCCCCGCCCACCACCCTCTTGACAACCTTCAAGTGCGTGGGGAAACTTCAACCCAGTTAGTTCAGTCAATGACTCAAAAAAAAATCCCCAGCTCATGCTTCCATCTAGCACTGGGCTTTTCTGGCCACTGGGAGCCACGACCACAGGAGCTCGTCTTGAACCCTATAGCCAGCTCCGAGGCTGGCCCCTTCATCACCGGTGACTTGAGCGGTCCCATGCAGCGCCCGTTGACCTTGGTGATCCTGGGGGCCGGAGCCCGGGGCTCCGCCTATGCGGATTTGGCAACCAAGAGGCCGGACACGGCGCGCGTCGTCGCAGTGGCCGAGCCACGGCGCCATGTCCGGGCGGCGTTCGCGGCCAAGCACCACATCGAAACGGACCTCCAGCTCACCCATTGGCGTGACCTGCTCGACCGCCCGCGACTCGCCGACGTGGCCGTCATCCTGGACTCCGGCCATGTCGAGGCCGCCTTCGCGCTGGCCGACCGGGGGTATGAGCTGCTGCTGGAGAAGCCCATGGCCACCGACGAAGCCAGCTGCCTGGCGATCGCCGAGGCCGCGCGGCGCAACGGCACCGTGCTGGCCTTGGCGCATGTGTTGCGCTACACCCCCTACACCGTGAAGCTGAAGCAGCTGCTACTGGAAGGCGCGATCGGCGACATCGTGTCCTTGCAGCACTTGGAGCCGATCGGCTACTACCACTTCGCTCACTCCTTCGTCCGCGGCAACTGGCGCCGCGAAGCCGAGTCTTCCCCGCTGCTGCTGGCCAAGTCCTGCCATGACATCGACTGGATCGCCGATCTCGTCGAGGACGAGGTGGCCCGGGTCAGCTCCTTTGGCTCGCTGAGCCACATCCGGCCTGACGCGGCGCCGGAAGGGGCCGCTGACCGTTGCGTGAGCTGCCCGTTGCAGGACACGTGGCAGTACTCGGCGACGCGGCTGTACCGGACCGGCCTGCGCGACGACGGAACCAAGCAGTACCTCACGAAGATCATGACCGCCGGGCGTCTGACCGAAGCCGCCGTGACTGCCGAGCTGACCGACGGCCCGTACGGCAGGTGCGTCTACCACAGCGACAACGACGTCCCCGACCATCAGGTCGTGAACCTGGAGTTCGACGCCGGTGTCACCGCCTCGTTCACCCTGACCGCGTTTACGCCGTTGGAGAATCGCCACACCAAGATCTTCGGCACTCGCGGTCAGCTGGCCGGCGACGGCCAGTCCATCGAGGTGTACGACTTCTTCGGCGAGACCCGGACGTCCTGTTCGATCCCGGGGGCAAGGGGACCATGAGCACGTTCCTGGCCGCGTGGGACGACGCCGCCGCGGCGATCGACGGCGAAGGGCTGGTGGCCCTGCCGACCGCCAATCATGACTTCTCCCGCCTGACCTGCGGCCCGCGCCCCGAGACATGGTCGCCCCGGCCTGCGCCTTCCAGCTCACCTGGCCCTCGCTGCCGGTCATCCACTACGGCGACGAGATCGGCATGCGCTACGTCCCGGGGCCTACCGGACAAGGAAGGCAGGCAGCTCGACATCCAGGAGCGCCAAGGTTCACGGACTCCGATGCAGTGGAGCAGGGGTCCGAACGCCGGCTTCTCGACCGCCCCGGCAGATCGTGTCTATCTCCCGATCGACCCCGATCCCGATCGGCCAACAGTTGCGAAAGCGCAGGCAGATGAGGCCTCCCTGTTGCACCAAGTGCGAAGGCTGATCAAGCTGCGCCGACAGACTCCCGCGCTGGGAAGCGACGCCCCAGGGTGGGTCCTCCACCACGACGATCCTTCGTCTACCTGCGAGGGGACAGCCACGTCGTCGTCATCAACGGCCGACAAGACCCGGCCGACGCTCTGGTAGCCGGCCTTGACTGCGCCGTACCGCTCGTGGTTCACGGCGTCGAGCGGGCCGACGGCAAGATCCGGACCCGCGGGTTCAGCTTCGGAATCTTCGAACTTCACGGGTCCTGACCACCACCTCATCTCATCCATCACCAGCAGGAGCAGCAATGAGTTCACCAATGAGTCGTCGGGGGCACCAGAGCGACTTCGGGGCGGTGTTCGCCCTGATGTTCCTGGCCACCCTGCCGATCCTGATCTTCTATCTCGTCTTCCAGAAGCATTTCGTCAAGGGGCTCACCGGAGGGGGGGCGACCAAGGGATGAGTCACGATCTGTCAGCAGGGAGTGAGGCCCTGCCCCAGGACCTCGAACGGTACGGACCGCAGTTCACCGGCGCACAGGCCAAGGGCGACGATCCGCTTCCGCCGGCCTTGCCGTGGCGGGCCGGTGTCGAGTCGTCGGCTTGGTGGCGTGCGGCCAGGTTCGGGATGTTCGTGCACTTCGGCGTATCGTCCCGGCTCGGGTTCGAGCTGAGCTGGTCGCGCGATGTGCCGCGGCCCTCCGATCTGCAGGCGATCTTCCAGCGGGAGGGTCGTCCGGCGCAGCGAGTCCCGCACCAGGTATACGACAACCTCTACCGCGAATTCGACCCGACGGGCTTCGACGCGCAGCGCTGGGTGGATGTCGCGGCGGAGGCTGGCGCTGGCTATCTGGTGCTGACCGCCAAGCACCACGACGGATTCTGCCTGTGGGATACCGACGAGACCGACTACAAGGTCACCTCAGCTGAATGCCCGCTGGGCCGCGACATCGTGGCCGAAGTTGCGCAGGCCTGCCACCGCAGCGGGATGCGCTTCGGGATCTACTACTCGCAGCGCGACTGGCATCACCCGGAGTATCTGCGGGACGGCAACGCCGAATACCAGCGCTACATGAATGCTCAGCTGCGCGAGCTGCTCACCCGATACGGGACCGTGGACGTCCTGTGGTTCGACTCCTACGGCCAGAGCGATCTGCTCGCCGATTGGAACGCGGACGAGACCATCCGCATGGCACGTGATCTCCAGCCCGGCATCCTGATCAACAACCGGCTCGCGATCATGGCCGAGTACAACGCCGGGCCGCCGCAGCTGTGGGGCGACTTCGACACCCCGGAGGGACGTATAGGCGCCTTCCAAGACGGGCGCCCCTGGGAGAGCTGTCTCACGCTGGCCGGCGAGCAGTGGGGCTACTTGCCCGATGCCGAGATGCTGTCGCTGCGCGAATGCGTCCACGCCTTGGTGCGTTGCGCCGTCGGCGACGGCAACCTGCTGTTGAACGTCGGGCCTGACGCCCTGGGCGTCATCGACGACCGGCAGGCCGCACGGATGGCCGAGATCGGCGTGTGGCTGTCCGCTTACGGCTCCACCATCCGAGGAACCCGCGGCTACCAGGTGCCAGACGTGCGTTGGGGCGGTGCGACGCGGACCCCTGAGGCGGTCTACGTCCATGTGCTCGAGCGCTTCGAACCGCAGGTGAGCATCCCGGCCTTCGACGGTTGGGACGGCACGGCCGAGGTCCTGACCGGCGGGTCGACCTCAGTGATCGAGCGTGACAGCCATTTGCTCGTCGATATCTCGGCCATTGAGCCAGACGCGATCGACACCATCATCCGGCTCGGCCGCACCAGCTAGCCAGGCCGAGGCGATCAAGGCGTGGAGCTGAACGAGGAGCACCACATCGACCAAGGAGAGGGACACCGATGACACCGCACCTGAACGAGACAGAAGGACTGGACCGCCGGCGCTTCCTCCAAGCCGTCGGGGGCGCGACTCTGGCAGGAGCCCTGGGAGGGCCCCTGCTGAACGTCCTGAACGCTGCTCCGGCTGACGCTGCGGCGTGGGGGCCGGGCAATCCGCTGTTCGACGCCAGATGGGGGACCTTCATCCAGTTCCTGCCCAACCCCGGCGACACACTGGCCACGTGGAGCGCACGGGTGGACGCCTTCGACGTGGACGCTCACGCCGCCCAGGTCGCCACAGCCAACGTCGGATTCGTGCTGCTGATGCTGCGGCAGGGCCCGGATTACACCTGCTCCCCGAATCCGTCGTGGCCTTCGAGTACCCGCGATTTGCCGAACGACCTGTACACCGCGCTGAACGCCAAAGGGATCAAGCTCGTCCTGTATCACCCCGCCGACAAGTCCCAGAGTCTGGTGATCAACGCGCTCACCGCCTACTCGCAGCGCTACGGCACAAAGGTCTCCGGTTGGTATCTCGACGGCGCGGGTGGTGCCTCACCGTCCTACCTCGACCAGCTGGCCTCGGCGGTAAAAGCGGGCAACCCCAGCACACAGATCATGTTCAACGGCGGCGGGGGCGGCCACGGCGAGACGATCTCCCAGTTCGAGGGCTACGACCTGTTGCGTTCTGTCCACACCCAGTACCCACGCGGCGGAAACGTCAACGGCGAACAGGCCGGAGTCACGTCCTACATGTCCCAGTGGTACGGGCGCGACGGCTGGGAGCCGAACTACCCCGTGCCGGAACAGAACCAGGCCGGACCTCGCTACGCCACCGCCCAGATCGTCAAGGCCGTGACAGACTACGTCGGGGCCGGCGGTCTGGTGAACCTCGACGTCCCAGTCGACCCGAACAACGGCAAGATTCTCTCGGGCTACATTCCGCAGCTCAACACCCTCGGTGCAGCGATCGCGCAGGTCACCAACCGGAACTCGCCGGCCCGCATCGACGATGTCCTGGACGATCGGGCACCGGGCACCGTTTACTCCGGCAGTTGGACGACTTACGCGGGAACACTGCCGCTGAGCAACTACGGAACCACCGAACAGCGGTCGTCCACGGCCGGGGACACGGCGACGTACACCTTCTACGGCAACGCCATCAACCTGATCGGCCGAGTGTGGAACAACATGGGCAAAGCCGACGTGGCCATCGACGGGATCTGGGACGCCACCATCGACTTCTACTCGGCCCGTGAATATTATCAGCAGGTCGTCTACAGCAGGGCCGGCCTGGCACTGGGCAACCACACCTTGACCGTCACCGTTCGCACCGACCGCAGCCCCTCTTCGACCGGCAACTTGATCGCCGTCGATGCCTTCGAACCGGCCTCGGACCGCATCGAAGGCGAGAGCATGTGTCTGTTCGGCGGCGCGAAAGCTCAAACCTCTGCCAACGCCTCTCGCGGCATGGACGTCGGGTACATGACGGCCACCGGAGCTGGCCTGGAGTACCCCAGCCCGGCCAAGGCCACCAGCTTGACCCTCTCGTATTCCACGACGTCCAGCGGCACGTTCAGCCTGTACGTCAACGGGGTGAAGAGGGCGAGCGTCCCGGTGGCCTCGACCGGCTCGTACGCCACCTACGCGACCGTCACGGTTCCGGTCTCCATCAGTGCCGGGGACACCGTCACCCTTCAGAGGGACACCAGCGATGTGTCGATCAACGTCGACTATGTCGTGGACCGTTTGGAAGGTGAGTACGGCACGCTGCTCGGTGGAGCCCGCGTCGAGGCGCACAGCGGTGCGTCCAACGGGCAGAACGTCGGCTACATGGCAAGTACCGGCGACGGCGTCTCTTTCGCCGGTGTCGACGCGACCACCCGATTGCAGATCGGCTACGCCGCAGCCGTGGCGGGCACGTTCAGCCTCTACGTAAACGGCGGCAAATATCAGGCTGTTGCGTTTCCGGCGACGGGCGGCTGGAACAGTTTCTCCACGGCCGTTGTCAAAGTGCCCATCCCGGCCGGCGCGACCGTCACCCTGCAGCACGACGCCGGCGATACGCCGATCAACGTGGACTACATCAAGGTCACGCCGTCGGTGCGGGTGGCGGCCTACGGCACACTGCTCGGCGGCGCGCAGGTGGAGTGGCACCCCAACGCCTCCCACGGCCTTAGCGTCGGCTACCTGACCGGCATCGGCGACGGGGTCAGCCTGGGGAATATGAGTGCTTCCGGCTTCCTGCAGATCGGCTACGCCGCAGCCTCGGCAGGCACGTTCAGCCTGTACGTCAACGGCGTGAAGAACCAGGCCGCCGCGTTCCCGGCGACCGGTGGCTGGGGCAGCTTCGCCACCGTCACAGTTGCGGCCGCGATCTCGGCCGGAGCGACTGTTACTTTGCAGCACGACGCGGGCGACACGCCGATCAATATCGACTTCATCGCTCAGTAGGGGAGCCGGGGCTCTTGCAAAGTCGGGTCGATCTTGCATAGTGGCTGGTCGGAGGGTGTGTGACCGAACGACCTGAAGCTCCGTTGATGCGAGTGACCTAGGAGCGTGTCCCAGTAACGGGCATCTGTCCGGGCAGTGTGATCGGCGGGACCGGGCGTGATCGCCCGGTTCTCGCCTCCGGGTGCTCGGGAGCGTCGCGTCTTGTTGGTTCGTGGCTCGGTGGGGGCAAGGTGGTCCGGTGGTATGCCCGGTTGGTCAGCCGGTCGCCGCGGCGAGAGCGGCGGTCCCGGTGTGTCGGAAGATCTTGAGGAGGTTGTGGCAGGCGGCCAGTAGCTGCCATTCGCGGCGGGCGCCATCGTGGCCCCGCAGCAGGAGCTGGCGGCCGTTCTGGCAGGTCATGATCTGACCGAAGACGGGTTCGACGATGGCCTTGCGGCGGCTGTAGGTGGCATTGCCGGGCTTGGTCCGCAGCTTTCGGGCCATGCGTCCCTTCAGCGTGGCGTCCTTGGGGACGCGTCCGCGGGGTGCAGGCGGGACCTGTTCGTCGTGGCCGAGGCGGCCGGTGGCCATGAAAGTGTCGTTGCCGCAAACCAGTTGGCGTTCCTTCGCGGCCTCAAGGTTGGTCTCGGAGCAGTACCCGGCGTCGACCAGCGCCTGCTTGGGGTGGCAGCCGGTGTTCTGTGTGGACTGCGGCGGTGATGACCTGGTGTTCTTCGTCCACGACGGCTTGGGCGTTGTATGCCGGGATGGAGGCGCCGTCGCTGTTCTTCATGATCCGCGAGTCGGAGTCGGTGAAGTTGGCCTGAGCCTTCGGCTTGGGCCCGGCCTTGGCGGCAGCCTTCTGGCCGGTGTCGGTGACAGCCTGCTCTTTGCTGGCCCGGCACGTTCCTGGCGGCGTCTGAGTGGCGACGGGCCTTGTCGGCGGCCTCGGCTTCGATCTGCGCGCGGGCGGCCTGCACCTTCGCGAGCCGCTTCTCGCGGCGGTCCAGCTCGGCGGGCAGATCGGTGTCCTTGCCGTCGGGGCCGAAGGTCTGGGGCTTCGTCGGAGCCTGGTGGGAAGCTCCGCCATTGTCTTGTCCACCCGCTCGACCGGCGCGTGCCGTGGTTTGTGCCGTTGGCGGTGGCCCCACCGGTCACGTCCAGGCCACCGGAGGCCGCGCCGCTGATTTTGCCGGGGGATGCGTGCGTCTACCGCTGGGTTGAGGCTCCGGTGCAGGTCCACAAGATGACCGGCGTCCCGGCCGAGCTCCCGCCGCCACCGGCGTCCAGGCACAGTCCTGCGGTACGCAGGCTCTGCGTCGACGGGGTGTAGATCCATTTCTGATTGGCACGGCGCCGCCGCAGTCCCAGATGGTGACGCAGATGCCGGCGGTGGTGCTGCCTCCCGGGTCTTCCATGCACGGTTCGGAGGCCGCGCTAACCAGGGGGCCAGTGTCGGGCAGGCCGCTCGAGTCCGGCGCGAGCGGACGCGGCGTTGCCTGTCACCTGAGAGTAGCTCTCCGCGGAGACCCGACACGGACACCGGGTGAACCAGGTAGGTTCCGCCGCTGACCGTGGGGACTGTGAATGTGGCTGAGCTGGTGGGGGGTACCACGACGGCGCTCTCGTCACCGCCGTCGACACTTCGACTTGCTGGGCGGGCCAGGGGTTGCCTACGGCGATGCCGCCGGTGGAACCGGCGGTGATGCCCATAGTGGTGATCGTGCCGCCGTACGCCTGCACCGATACCTTGCTGCCGCCGTGGATGAATGCGGTGCTGCTGGCGTCCCAGCCCGGCGGGAGTGCCGCGGCGATGCGCAGTACCCCGTCGTAGTCCTGGACCAGTGCTTTGCTCAGCGCGGCCGCCGTTACGCCCTGCTGCTCGACGTAGGGTTCGTTGCCGAAGAAGGTCGCCAGTCCCGAGCGCAGCGTCTGGTGCTTCTCGATGAGTGGGGTGAGGGTCGAAGCGACCTCGCCGCCCAAGCCCAGGCGCACGGCCTGCAGCGGGTCGTTGTTCCAGTCGTTGATGTCCCTGTGCGGGTGGTTGGCGTAGGTGCGCTTGGCCAGGGCGTAGCGGGCGCTGGCATCGCCGATCTGTCCATAGGGCCACACCGGTTCCAGACCGATGTTCTCGGCGTTGCGCTTGGTGGAGGCCGGGTCGTACGAGGAAGCGATGACGCCAGCGCCGGCGGAGTCGGAGGCGGCCGTGAGCAGTTGCTGCCGTGGAGCGGTGGCAGTGCGCGAAGTCGGGCTGTTCGGCGGCGGCCGTGGTGAGCTGGGCGCTCAGAGCGGCGTCCTGGCCGAGGATGATCGCGGCCTGCGCGGTGGCGGGGGAAAGCTCCTTCATCGCAGCCAGGCACCGGCTCCGGAACCTTCGTCACAAAGTCGTCCTCGAGGTGTCTACGCAGGCAGGCTCTGTGCTGGTGATGGGTCTTCATCCACCGCGGCGGACCAATTGGGTCGTGCAGGATTTCTGCAAGGCCGGTGCAGGGCTTTTGTCATGAATCCCGGACACACCTGTCTGCGGGGCGGAACCGCTCCGATGGGCAGAGGTAGATCATTCGGGGGTTCGCATGTCACCGTTGGAGGCCGGGATGTCGTCGCCTGCGCTTGAGCGGCGGGAGTGGCAGACGTTACTCGGCTGCAAGAAGATCCTCGTCGTGGTGCACACGGTTGCCTACGGCAAGCGGCTCGTGGACGTGATTGCGTTGCTGGAGTCCGACTTTCGTGTCCAGGTGAGTTTCACGGCGCCTCCTCACGTGTTCGGGGACGGGGTTGCGGCGTTCCTGGCGCGCCTGGGTGCGACGGTGATCGCGTGGGACGAGGCCATACGGAGCCGTTTCGATCTGGTGCTGGCTGCAGGTCCCCGGGGTGTGGAGTTGCTGGATGCGCCGATTGTGACTCTTCCGCATGGGGCCAATTTCCTCAAGTGCGTGATCGGGACGGCGGACGATGGTGTTGCCGGGTTGCGTCGCCGCGACGTGGCTCCCGGGGGGAAGTCTCCGGCCGCCGTGGTGCTAGCCCACAGCGACGACTTGGCCGCGCTGAAGCGCAGTTGTCCGGAGGTGGGTTCCGTGGGGCACGTGGTGGGGGATCCGGTGTTCGACCGGATGACAGCCAGCCTTTCCGGCCGGCCCGAGTATCGGCGGGCGCTGGGGGTCGCCGAGGGGGAGAAGTTGGTGGCGGTTGTCTCGACGTGGGGGCCGCAGTCGTTGTTCGCGCAGTTCGAGTGGCTGATGCCCCGGCTGGCTCGTGAGCTCCCGGGTGAGTTCAAGGTCGCGGTGCTGCTGCACCCCAACATCTGGGCGATGCACGGTGTGCGGCAGGTGCGTGCCTGGTTGGCGCGGTGCCGTCAGATGGGGATGTATGTGATCGCGCCGGAGGGGGACTGGCGCAGTGTTCTCATCTCGGCGGACTGGATCCTTGGTGATCACGGTTCGGTGACCGTGTATGGGACGCTGACGGGTGCGCCGATCGTTCTGACGGGCGCGCCGCGGCAAGAGGTTGCCCCGGGCTCTCCGGCTGCGGATCTTTCCGTGGTTGCACCGGTGTTGTCGGCGATGCACGGGGTGGTGGAGCAGTTGGAGTACGCGGCTGCGCAGTACCGGCGCGTGGACTACCAGGCGATCGCGGCGCGGATTACCTCGTATCCGGGTGAGTTCGCCGGCCGGATGCGTCATCTGATGTACCGGATTCTAGGCGTGGGGCAGCCTGCCCATCCGCCGGCCACGTTGCGGTTGCCCTTGCCGCCTGCGTTGGCTTCGTGGGGTGCGGCTTGGGATGGGGTGTCGGCGTGATGGGGTGGATGATCGTTGAGGTTCGCCCGCTGAATGCGCCTGGCCTGCCACCTGTGCTGCGGGCGTCGCTGTTTGTGCGATCGCAGCGGTGTCAGGTCTCGGCTTACCCGAGCGGTGTGCGCGGTTGGGGTGAGGTCGTCGATGAGCATTTCGCGGTGGACGTCGACCAGTGCCGCCGGGAGCGGTTGCTGCAGTGTGCGGATGTGCTCTACGGGAACCGACCCCGGTCGTGGGATGAGGCTGTCGGGTGGCTGGGCCAGGTCACGGCGGAGTTTGAGGCATGCCGGGTGGTTGCGACCCCCGTGAGCGGGGGCTGGTGGGCGGCCCAATGCGGCACGGGTGGTCCGCCAGTTGGTATTGCGGCGGGGCCGGAGGACGTGGCGGTGGTCTCCTGCGTTCACGGCTGGATTACGTCGGGTGGTTTGCTGGACGAACTGGCACTGGATACATGTCCGCCGGTGCGAGGGGGACGCCCCGAATTCATCAGGGCGGCGGGTCCTCCTGGCCTTCCTCCAGTGTGGGGTTGAGCCTGCGGGCATCGCGGGGGCTGGTGACCGCGTAGCAGGCGATGGCGGCCGCGCGGAAGCGGGAGGCGTCGGCTGTGTCGCCGTGCGCCTGGGCGCTGTCGGCGAGCATTTCCAGGGTACGTGCCTGCCAGTGCGTCGCGCCGGAGGCGGTGAACGCGCTCAGGGCCGCTTCCATGGTGGCGCGACCCTGCCGGTAGCGGCCCTGCAAGGCTTGCGCGCTGCCGAGGAAGGCCAGGGCGCGGGTGGCGTCGTGCGGGTCGTTGGCCCGCACGAGTGCTTGGTGGGCTTGTTCGAATTGGGCTTCGGCCTGGTGCGGTTGGTGCTGGGCAAGGGCGATCTCGCCCAGCACGATGCGGGAGAGTGCGATGCCGCGGGGGTAGTGGCATCGCTGCCAGATGTCGATGGCCTGCAAAAGAAACCCGGCGGCCTGGGCGAGATCCCCGGTCTGCTGGTAGCAGGTGCCCAGGCCGTGGAGGGCTTGCCCTTCGTCGCGTGCGTCGCCGGCGTCCCGGGCAGCTTGGAGGGACCGGGCGTACCATCGTGCAGCTTCGGCGGGCTGTCCGGCGGCGACAAGACCGATGGCGCCGGAGTTGAGCATCTGTCGCTGCGCTGAAGGTTGTGCGATGTGTTCGGCGCTGCGCAGTCCGATGGTGTGGGCGGTGATCCACAGGTCGTAGTGGCGAAGTCGCAGGAAAAGTGGCCACATGGCGTCGACGAGTTGCCAGGCCGTGTCGTGCCAGGAGTTGTCAGCGGCGCACCGCAGCACGGCCATCAGGTCTTCGCGCCGTTCGTCCAGCCACCGCAGCGCACTGGTGTCGTCGTCGAACGGCAGCGGCAGATCCGGGGGGTAGGCGTAGGTGCGGTCCAGGGTGTATTGGACTGGGGTGATGCGTTGTTGGGCTGCGGTGGCGGTGTGCAGATGCCAGTCGCACATCCTGCGGAGGGCCTCCTGGCGTGAGGCGGGCGGGTCGTCGCTGTCGGCGCGTGCGCGGGCGTGGACGCGCACGAGATCATGGAACCGTACGGTGGTCGGCCCTGCCTCCTCCAGCAGGTTGGCGTCCCGCAGCTCGTCCAGGTATTGCTGCGCCCATGGCAGGGGACGGGCGCAGACCGCCGCGGCGCGGTGGGTGTCGAAGACCCGAAGCGGGAGCAGGCCGAGTGTGCGGTAGAGGGTCTTGGCCGGGTCGGACAGGACGTCGTAGGAGGCGTTGAGGGCGTGGCTCACCGTGGTCTCGCCTTCGATGTCGAGTGCGGTCAGGCGGCGGGAGTCGTCGGCCAGCGCGCGGGCCAGGGTCTGCAGGGGCTGGGCCGGTCGGGCGGCGAGCCGGGCGGAGGCGAGCGCGACTGCCAGCGGTAGGCCTGCGCAGAGGGTCACGATTTCGTTGGCCGAACTGCGCTGTGCGGAGATCCGGTCGCGTCCAATGGCATGGGCCAGGAGGGCGATGCTGTCGTCACTGTCGAGGGGCTGCACTTGGTGGAAGCGGCCTCCGTCCATGACGAGGCCGGTGAGGGAGCGGCGGCTGGTGATGACCACCAGACTTGACGGGTCGCCGGGAAGCATCGGGCGCACTTGCGCTGCGGTGAAGGCGTTGTCGAGCATCAGGGTGACTTTCCGCCCGGCGGCGTAGGTGCGCCACATCGCTGTTTGCTCGGCTCGGTCCACGGGCACGGTGGTGGCGCCCAGGCCGCGCAGGAAGTGGCCTAGTGCTTCGGAGGGCAGGGCGGGCCCGTCGGGTGTGTGCCCGCGTAAGTCGGCGTACAGGTGCCCGCCGGGGAAGCGGGAGCCGAGCCCGCGCAGCCACTTGGACACCAGGCTGGTCTTCCCCACACCTGCGGGGCCGGTGACGACGATCAGCGGCTGCGCTGACTGGTTCTCGGCGGCCTGCGTCAGCAGCGCATCCAATGCGGCTAAATCCTGGGTGCGGTTGACGAACGAGGACGGCACCGCGAGCAGTTGGCGTGGAGGCGGCAGGGCAGATGGTGGGGGAGCGGTGTGGAGATGGACGCCGCCGTGAACGTCGCGGGCCTGGATGGTCGGGCCGTGCAACTGCGCAGCACCGGAAATGATGTTGTCATGGCGCCGGTCTGATTCCGCCACTCTTCCGCCCCCAGTCGGTGGTTTTCGCTCGCGAACCCCTTTCGTCCTACCCCAGAGCTGGCGGTTGGGATGTGTCGCGGCGTCGACCGATGGTGTGACGTGCCTCATTTTGAGCCAGCCTCAGGAGGAGCTCTGGCAAGGAGGCTGAAAGTGCTGTCATCCTCAAAGAAATTGGACCGACCAGCGGGGAGGGGCGCTGGTGGAGATCCTCATACTGGGCCCGGTACGGTTGCGCATAAATGCACAACTTGTGGAGCTCGGATCTGACAAAGAGCGGACTATCCTTGCCGCTCTCGCCGTTGATGCCGGCCGTCCGGTATCGATCGAGAATCTGATCGTCCGCTTATGGGACGACGCGCCGCCTGATCATGCGCGTGACAGCGTCCACTCCTATATCTCCCGGCTGCGCGGCCGCCTGCGCCAAGCGGAACCTGACGCGCCGATCATCGACCGTCGCGCCCACACCTATGTCCTGCACGGCGCTGAGGAGCGCACCGACTGGCACCGGTTCCAGCAGCTGATGCGTTCGCGGCCCGTCGAGAACGACGCGGCGACGGTGCAGACTCTCCAGAACGCTGAGAGTCTCTGGCACGGCGAGCCTCTGGCGGGGCTCGGCGGGGCGTGGGCGGCCAGTACCCGCCACGCCATGCTGGAGCAGCGGTTGCGGTCGGCCGTGCTGCGGATCACCGCCACTATGCGCATGGGCAACTTCAGCGACGTCATCAGCGAGCTGTCGGGCCTGGCAGACCAGCGGCCGACCGACGAGACCGTGCAGAGCCTGCTGATGCTCGCCTACCACGGCAGCAATCGCTCGACCGAGGCACTGCACGTCCACCAGCGGCTACGGCAAACCCTGACAGTGGAATACGGCACCCGCCCGGGCACCGAGATCAGCCGCCTCCACCAGGGCATCCTCGCCCGCACCCCCGCAGCGGATCTCCTGCACATCCGCACCGCCAACAACGTCCCCGTCACCGCTGTGACCACCGTGATCACACCAAGGAATCTCCCGCACCAGCCTCCGCTGGTCGGACGCACCAGCGAACTGCGTGCCCTCACCGAAGAATCGGCCTTCAGCGAGACGGCGTCCGTCATCTCCCTGGAATCCGTGACCGGCATGGCCGGAGTAGGGAAGACCGCGCTGGCGGTACACACCGCCCACCGCCTGGCCGCCCGCTATCCCGACGCACAGCTCTACCTCAACCTTCGAGCCCACGCCGCCGGACAAGCGCCGCTCACTCCCACCGAGGCCCTCGCAGCACTCCTGCGCCTCCTGGGCGCCGCGGCCGACCAGATTCCCACCGACCTCGATGAGCAGACGTCCCTGTGGCGCCACATGCTCACCGGACGCAGGGCAGTGATCGTCCTGGACGACGCCGCCCACGCCAACCAGATTTCTCCCTTGGTGCCCGACAGCGCGTCGTGCCTTGTCATCATCACCAGCCGGCGCCACCTCGCCGGCATCCCGCACGCTAGGACCATCCCGCTCGACCAGATGCCCACACCTGACGCCATCGCGCTATTCCGCAGCTTCGCCGGACACCAGCGCACGGCGGACATCAGAGCCGTGCGCACCATCGTCCACCTCGTCGCCCGCCTGCCACTGGCTATCGAAGTGGTCGCCACCCGCTTCAAAGCACACACGTCGTGGACCTTGACCACCATGGCCGACCGCCTGTCCCGGGAGCCCGGACGACTGGCCGAACTGCACACCGCCGACAAGAGCGTCCAGCGGGCATTCGATCTGTCCTACCGAGCACTCGCCCCCCAGCAGCGCCGCGCCTTCCGCGTACTGAGCCTGCACCCCGGTGGTGACTTCACCGCAGCGGCTGCCGCGGCCATGCTCGACCTGCCCGGCCCCGACACCGAACAGGTCCTCGAGGAACTTCTGTCGTACCACCTGATCACCGAACCTACGGCAGACCGCTTTCGCTATCACGACCTGTTGCGCGAGTACGCCCGATCACTGGCGGCCGCAGACCACGACAGCAGCCATGCCCTGCACCGCATGATGGTCTACTACCACCGCACCGCGGCCGCCGCCGACCGTTGCGCCTACCCCCACCGCCTGCGCCCCGCCCCGCCTGTCCAGCAACCGCCGCACGAGCCGTTCATCGACCCGGCACAGGCAAAGGCGTGGCTCCAGGCCGAACGCGACAACCTCCTGGCCGCCATCGACCATGCGCACACCGCCCGCGACACCGAGCTGGCGGCACAACTTGCCTACAACCTGACAGGATTCCTCGAAGCAGACTGCCACTGGCAAGAAGCAGAAACCCTCCTGCAGCGCATCACTGCCCACTTGCATCACAGCCCCCCGCAAGACCCTGACTTCCCAGGCCTTGCCCAACTGGCCCTCAGCGCCGTTCAGTCGAGCACCGGCGCATACACCGAAGCCGCGGCCAACCTTCAGCACGTCCTGGCCTACTCGCGCTCGGCCCACCGGCGGCACATTGAAGCCGAGGCACTGCGCGTTGAGGGAATGCGACGGTGGCACCTGGGGGAGCACCACAACGCACTCGCTGCATTCCGCGGCTGCCTGCTGATCCACCAAGAAAACAAGGACTACTGGAATCAGGCGAGGGTGACCAACAACATTGCCGTCGTTAACCTTTTTCGTCAGCGTCCCGACGAGGCCATGAGGGACTTCCAAGCCGCGCTGGCAGGATTCGCGGCCACTGGCGACGAACTGTCGTCCGCGCGGATTCTCAACAATATGGGGGACATGTATCTGAGGAAGGGAGAACTCCATGCGGCCAAGCAGTCATTCGAGGACTCGCTCGCGTTCCTCACCGAGGTGGGCAACCGCTTCGACCAGGCGACAGCCCGCTCAGGCCTCGCAGACACCCTCACCGCAATGGGAAACCCGGCAGGCGCACTGACACTGTATGACCAGTCACTCCTGGAATTCACGTCACTCAACGACGACAAGAGTTGCGCCCAAACGCTCATCGGCCTGGGCGAGGCCCGCCACAAACTCGGTGACCCTGAGGAAGCCATACGTTGCCAGACCGAGGGCCTGCAGTTCGCCAACCGCATCGGTGCCCTGCCCCTCGTCGCGGAGGCCCACCTCAGGCTCGGCTACTATCACCGAACACGCGACTCCCTCGAACTAGCAGCCCAGCACTGGGTATCGGCGACGGATGCAGCAGCGCGCGCCCACGATGTCGAGCGAGTCATCGCCGCCCAAACCGCCCTGCTGACCCTGCAGGCCACCATCACGACCCGAGGCGACCTCACCACGCTGCCGAACGCAGCGCACGCTAGCCTGATGCGGCTCGATCCGGACGAGAGGGCAACAGTCAAGGAAAAGCTGCGCATATGCGCGAAAGACATCCAAAATACCTCGGGCTGATAGGCTCCAGGGTGCCGGGCGGTACCCGGTCCCGATGGTGAGGGCAAGTGAATTTGGGAGAAGATCGTTAGGTCAGTAGGATCTTGAGGGTGAACCTTCGTGGCCTACTACTGCTACGCCGCCCTGTTATGGTGGGCGTCTTTGCCGTCTGCGTGCTCGCAATCGGCCCAGTTGTGCAGGCGGCAACCCCGCCTGAGAATGTCATGTCCACGGGTGTGGCTGTCGTGGCAGGGATATCCGCAACTACTGACAGCGGGGGCGCGTTCATGATCCCCGCGCACTGCATCATGTTGCTTACGCCTGTCCGTGAGACGGGGGGTACGGTCTCCATCTAGGATCGCCGATTCAAACTGCCATTGCGGCTGGCGGTCTGCGAGCGCGGCACGAGGTGCCAGCGAGAATCCTATTTGGTCGAACACTACTAACTTTGTCTTTTTCGATTCTGGTGGCGGCTGGCCGCGCTGCTGCCATCAGACTCACCTCCGCTGAGGGCTGCACGCCGTACGCACCAGCGTCCCGCTGGCGAGCAATCCTCGAAAGCTGTGGATCACAGCCAGGGGGGCGCACCTTCCGGGTGATCGATTGAAGGTCATCGAGTGGGCCGATCGTTTCCGCGTCGGTCGGGAAGGTGCGCCCGTGCTCACCGTAGTCAACGCCGACGGGATCACCGACAACGATGCCGCGCTCATCGACGAGATCGTCGGTGGGGGCTGGTCGGATGCTGGCCGCCGCGCTGGAAGCCGAAGCCAACGCCTACCTGGCCGAGTTGGATGGCCCAGCAAGGGCAGCCCGACCATGCCGCGTTTGTGGACCGTGATCTGTCCGGCGTCCCACGTTGGCCTGATCTGCTCCTGCCAGGTGGTGCATGTCTGCGCCGAGTGGTGTATTAGGCGGCGGCAATCACCAGGTTGTTGGCAGATCCTGTTTCGGCATCGGGAGCGCTGTGGATCCGGTTTCCATGGAGGCACTGGCGGCCTTGGCCGGCGGTGCAGGCGGGGAGTTGGGCCGGGAGGCATGGGCGGCTCTCATCGCTCTCGTGCGGCGCCCTCGCAATCGTACAGGAGTCGATCATTCTGGACCGTCAGGCGGCGGCGAGTCGGAGCTGCTCCGCTTGGCCGACGCTCCTGGCGACCAGGCTGCTGCGGAAGCTCTCAGCGCGGCGCTTACACAGCGGGCGCGTTCTGACCCTGCTTTTGGGGTCGACCTTGCTCAGTGGGGCCAGCGGATTGCTCCGCTGACCGCAGAGTGGGGGGCAGTGCACAACAGCGTCAGCGGAGGGACCTTCCATGGTCCTGTGATCCAGACCCGGGACATATCAGGTCTGACCTTCAACGGCCCGTCAACTGCGGATGCGCAACCGCGGAATGACCCGCGGGAGGAGAACGGGACGTAGCAACCGCGCCCTGCCAGGCCCCCCGGCGGACGCCCGGTGCAAGATCCGGTCGCACACCAGGTGGTGATCGACCGATCTGGCGGTCAAATAAGAGGCCCATGGACGGCTTGTGGGAGAAGCACCCAAGAGAACCTCAGCTGCGGGGGGGCGTCAGAAGAGCGCATTCGGTAGATCAATATATGTTAAATCGGTCACATATTAGCTAGTGTGTCCTGTTGTTGGAGGGCGGTGACGGCGCGGCGGAGTTGTTCGAGTTTGGGTGGGAGGAGGTGGGCGGGGTCGTAGCGGTGGCGTCCGTCGGCGTAGCTGCGGAGCAGTCCGCGTAGTTCTAGTGGCATCCCGGCTGGCCGGGCGAAGCCGGGGCTGTCGGTGGTGGGTTGGCCGGAGTGGTTGGGGCGCAGCGAGACCCATAGTCGGCTGGTGCCGTGCGCGTTCTGCAGCAGTTGCTCGCGGACCGGGAGCCAGTCGGCCAGGGCCGCCAGCGACATCGCCGTGAGGGGGGCGTGCTCAGGCGTGGCTGGGGTGGCGCTGCCGTGCTGGGGCTGGCGGACCAGGCGAAGTGTCCGGCGGTGTAGGTCGAGGTCGGTGATGCGGCACTGGTGGAGTTCACCGGCCCGGGCTGCCGTGTCGAGGACGAGGGCGATCAGTGCGTTGAACCGGGCATGCCCGGCACTTCGTACCCGCCCGCACTGGTCAGTGACCTGTTTGCGCAGCGCGGCGACCGTTCCGGCGTGCGGTATCGCACGGGCTTCGACGGTGATCGTGCCGTTCGTGGCCGGGGAGTGGACTCCTTTGGCCTGGCGCAGGGCTTCCAGGCAGGACAGCCGTGCTGCGTTCGTTGCGAGGGAGGTGTGGGGGCGGTGTCCGTCGACCATCCGTGCGCGCAGGGCTCCGCTGGCCGCGAGTGTGACGTAGGAGTCGAGGACCTCCGGCTGCAGGAGACCGTGCAGGGACGTTTCGGAGCCGGCTGGCAATGCGCCGTTGTCCAGGGCTTGGGCTAGTTCGGAGCGAACCATGCCGAACTGGAACCTGCGAGACCGGCTCACTTGGAGTCGCTCCAGCACGGCGTCGAGTTCCAGGAGAGCGGGAAACGCCGGCACGGTCATACCCCCGATTCTTCACCAACAGGCCGTACGCCGTCATGGGACCGGGCTGCGGGGGACCAACCCCCGCTCGCGTGGGACGACTCGGGGCGCACCGCGGTGCGTAGGATTTAGCCTGGACCACCGCCGCTTGCGCGGCGTGGAACGCGGCCAAACGGTGCTGTATCCCGGCTCTACGTGGGCCTGCCCCCCGCGGGTGCGGGGAGCAGCAACCTCACCTTCTGCACCTACCGAACTACCGGCGAAGTCCGGGTCGCGAGGCGACGTTGGTCGTGAGCCAGCGGTGCGGAGTGCCAGCCCGACTTCGCGACAGGGCACGGTTGTGCAACCCCGGCTCCTGGCATCTGAGTGCCAGCGCTATGACGGCGGCCGGGCAGCAAGCGCACACCGGAGCCCAACGGGGACGTCTTGCTGGCATGCCCGTTTCTCGCATCCTTGCTGAAACAAGCATTGTCGTTTGACGAAACTGCAGGTCGATCAGTCCGCTCCCCGCGCCTGCGGGGATGAGCCCTCGCAGTCGCAGGGAGACCGGTGGGCAGTCGTCGTGCGTGCCCGGGAACAGAACGTCTCCGTTCGAGATGGTCACGCCCAATAGCCTCCAGCGCTAGAGGCGGGCCCTGCTGCAGCCTGACCCGGGAAACTGCCCCGGTCGGCGGGTGTGTCAGCGGTTGCGGACTCGCTTCGCGGCGTACATCTGCTCGGTGGTGGTGCGGAGGATCTCGTCGGCGCCGATGCCGCAGCTCGCCCAGCTGATGCCGAAGCTGACCCCGACCCGGAGGGCGCGGCCCTCGAAGCGGATTGGGGAGATGACGGCATTGCGCAGGTGTTTCATCATGTCCTGGGCTTGCCGGAGGCTGAGGCCGTCGGCGAGGACGGCGAATTCGTCGCCCCGCAGCCGGGCGACGGTGTCGCCGTCGCGGACGGCACTGGTGAGGCGGCGGGCGACCTCGATGAGGGCGGCGTCTCCGGTCCGTGTGCCGAACCGGTCGTTGATCGACTTGAAGGTGTCTAGGCCCAGGATGATGACGGCGAGCCCCTTCCGGCGCGCCGGGTGGTTCTCCTCGGGCGCGGCGGTGTGGACATGGGTGTCGTAGCCGATGGCGTCGAGCGGCGAGGCCAGTTCCTCGGGGCCGTAGCCGTAGCTGAAGGCGAACTCGTCGGGCCCTTCGGCCTCGGCGGCGAGCGCGGCGTCGCGGTCCTGGGGGCGGGCGCACAGCCGGGCGGAGAGCCGGGCGCGCAGCTCGGTGCTGTTGGGCAGGCCGGTGAGCGGATCGTGGCTGGCGCGGTGGGCGAGCTGCAACTCGCGGTTCTTGCGCTCCTCGATGTCCTCGACGTGGGTGAGCAGGTAGCGCGGCCCGTCGGGGTTGTCGGCGACGACGGAGTTGCGCAGCGAGGTCCACACGTAGGTGCCGTCCCTGCGGGCGAGTCGCAGTTCCGCGCGGCCGCCCTCGGCGGAGGTGCGCAGCAGCAGTCCGATGTGCTCGGGGTGGACCAGGTCGGAGAAGGAGTAGCGGCGCATCGTGGAGGCGGATCTGCCCAGCAGGCGGCAGAGCGCGTCGTTGGCGCGCAGCAGCTTGCCGTGCTGGTCGCCGCCCATCTCGGCGATGGCCATGCCGCTGGGCGCGTAGTCGAACGCCTGCCGGAAGCTCTCCTCGCTGGCCCGTAGCGTCGATTGGTCGCGTTCCAGGCGGACCAGGGCGTGCTGCATGTTGGCGCGCAGCCGGGTGTGGTGGATCGCGATCGCGGCATGGAGAGCGTAGGCCTCCAGGTTCTCCCGCTCCTTCGCCCCGAGGGCAGGGCCGTATGGAGGCAGGCCTAGGCACAGGACCCCCGCCAGCAGATGGCCGGGAAGGTTCAAGGGTTCGCCGGGAGGGTTCAGGGGAGCCAGCACACAGTTCGCCGGCATGGGAAGTTTCTGGGCGGGGTTGTCGGCACGGATATCCCTCTGTGGCAGCGTTTCGCCTGGATCAATCGGTCGCAGCAATAGGCCGAATGGTTCGCTGGCGGCCAGGCACTCCTCCCAGGCAGAGCGCGGGCTTACCTCGCCGGGGTCGATGGTCACGGGGTTGGTCGGGCCGGCGACGGCGGCGACAACGAGATCGCCGTCCGGCCGGACCAGATGAAGCTGACACGACAGCGCCCCCAGATGGAGGGCGCCCTCGGCGATGGCTTGCGACGCCTCGGCGAGGTTGTGTGCCCTGTGGAGGTCGTTCACTACCCTCTGAGCCGAGCCTCCCGCGTCGGTCGGGGCTCGGTATGCCGGGTTGCGGGTGAAGGCCGTCCTGCCGACCTGGTTGCGGTCCAGACTCTGCGGGTCAGGTCGGCCCTGCCGCCTGAGCAGGGACTGGACGTTGAGATAGACGGTCTCCAAGTCGAGCATTTCGGCGGCGTCGGGGACTCCGTCCTGGAGCAGTTTCACCAATGCGCCGGTGAAGGCGGTGTAGGGCTCGCCGGGAGGAGCCAGTGCCACCGCGGTTTCGGCGGCTGCGGCCAGGACGTACGTCCCTTCGACCTCGGCCAGATCGACGATGCTCGAGGATTGCGTTCCCATGGCACGGGCGCTGTAACAGCAGTCGAGCACGATGATCCGCCGAGCGGCGGGGCTCGACTCGACTGCACGCCGTACCCAGTCGTAGGGGACGGCGGTGTCGTAGACGGAGCGTTGATCACTGTCCTGCACAGCCAGGTGCAGAAACCCCTTGTTGTCGAGAAGGCCGTGGCCGGCGTAGTAGACGAGCAGGGTGTCCGTCGCCTCTTCCGCTGCCTGCCGGATCTCCTGTGACGCAACGCGTGGCGAGATCGGATCCAGCAGCTGCCTGCAGTGCCCCGGAGGCAGGTCCCACAGGCTGCCCGTCAGCAAGTCCGTGAGCGTGGACAGGTTGTTGGCCACTGAAGGCAGGTCGTCCAGACTGTCGAACCTGCTTGCCCCGACCAGCACCGCACGGGATGCCGCAGGCGACGGAAGTCCTGTCATGACGGCCGCTACGGCTGCTGGTCCAACAGGTGTTGCACCAGTTGTCGTACCTCTTCTGGCGACGCGTCGGAGATCGTCACCTTCACTCCGTCCGGCCGCTGCACCGTCACTGACGGCCGGTTGGGGCGGGTCAAGCGCCATTGGACGACCGCCACGGCCAGAGAGGCGGCGCTGAAACCGCTGCCGAGGACCAGGGAGACGATGTCGACAGCGGAGCCCTGCGCCCCCTGCTCAGGCGGATGAGCGGCGGACAGTTCTATACGGGCACTTCGCAGGATAGCGCGGTCGGCCCGCAGCCACTCACTGAGCGATCGTGCTTCCTCCTCAGCGGCTGTACCGCTGACGCCGAGCGTTAATTGCATGCTTCCCCCGGTCCGGATTCCTCGGTGTCACTCTAACGAGTTCGCGCCGCGCACGCGCGGGAACCGGTCCGCGTCGGAGAGGAGCCGCCAGGCTGGTCCATCACGCCGAAGAAACGCGGCAGGCTGCGGCTCGCACAGTGCCCGCCCCGCACTCGGCTGATGGTCCGAATCACCGGACGTGCTGTTCGGAGCGGCTAGTTGATGACCACCGAGTGCACGGCCATCGACCGGGCCGCGCTGTGCGCTTGAGCACGCACAATGGGCGTATGAGGCCGCTGCGGCGATTGCGTCGACGCAGGCGTCGTCGGCGAGCCAGCTCCGCGAGGCCGGAAGGACCTCGGCGGTCCTGGGGGTGAGGTTCAGCCGCAGTCTTCGTACTCCTCGTCCCATTCGTACGGGTCGCGGCCGGACCAGGTGGATAGGGCCGGTGTTGTGGTGAAACCCTGTCGTGTCCCAGGGCCCAGCGGAGTGATGCGGCGGGTGCGTCGGGGAGCGCTGCGGGGACGTTGCCGGCTGACTCGCGCACGACACTGTGATAGCCGACGGCTCGCTTGGGTGGTCGAGTGATCAGGGAGTCGGCCAACGGTCCGCGACCGTAACATGCGAGGCAACGGTCCGCGTTCAGCGAGCCCAGGAGCACTGTCAGTCGGTTGTGCGGATCCTGCGGGTGGGGCAGGGCAGCTGGCTCTATCGTGGTTGTCGCGCCGCAGATGGGGAGGGACCTATGGGCGGCGGGCATAGGGCCGATCGGGTGGGGACGGTACGTGGATCAGCAGTACGTCGTCGGTGTGCACGGCATCAAGCAGGGCAATGTCTCGCAAGCGAGACTGCACAGAGATTGGGACAGGGCACTTGCCCGCGGCGTCGATGCGTTGAGGAAGACAGCCAGTCCAGGGGCGGGCCCCCCCATTATGGCTCCCGTCCTTTCGGTGCCGCACTGGTCTCGGCTGCTATCGCGTGGGGTGAATCGGCTGGGGCCCGTCGATCGGCCATTGGACGACGCCGTGCCGTTCGACGCGGATGAGGAAGCCTTCGTCGTGGAGGCCATGGACGAACTCCTGCGACCCGAAGACCTCGCCTACGCACAGCAATTGGACCTCTCGACGCTCGGCCCCCCGAAGCTGTGGCCCGTCAGCGTCACCCGACGCGTTGTCGCCTACGACCGGCGTTCGCCGCAGGGAGTTGGTAGCAAGCTCGTCACGTTCCTGCGCGAGGTGCGCTACTACCTCAGGGAGCCGGGCCTCGCCGCCGAGGTGCGCAAGGTGGTGGGCGGCGCGTTCACCGACACGACCTCCGTCGTTATCGGCCACTCCCTGGGGAGCGTGATCGCCTACGACCTGCTGCGGGGGGAGCTGAGCGAAAGTACTTCGGCTGGCAACTCGATTCACACCTTCGTCACCTGCGGATCACCCCTCGGCATCGCCGCCATACGGCGGGCCATGGGCATTCCCGACCGGGAACTGCTCGCGATGCCAGCCGGGATCCGGTGGATCAACATCTTCGATCCGGACGACATCGTCACCGGGGCCGCAGGACTTTCCCTGACGGCACGCAACATCACTGACATCGAGGTGGACACCGGCAACTTCGACCCGCACAGTGCCCTGAAGTACCTGCGGACCGTGCCGGTGGCCCGTGCGGCTACCAACTGCTGGATATGAACGACTACCGCGCGCCGGTGACGTGCACGCGCCGGCTGGTGCTGATCGCCGTCGGCGACTACGAGGATGGCACGGCCAAGGACCAGGCGAGGTTTCGTGACGGCATTGCCGCCCAGGTCGCCGTAGTCGAGGACTGGTGGGCGGGCGCAGATCTGGAAGGCGAGCGGCGCTTCGCCGTCTGTGCTGCGCCCAAGCCCCTGCGCAGCGTCCACGACCTGCGGACCTTCCTGATCGACGAGGACCTTGCCGAGGCGTGCGACGATGAGGCGCTGGTCATCTATATCACCGGCCACGGCCTTGACCCTGGTTCGGGCCAGCACTTCCTGCGGCTGACGGACACCGACGAGGATCGGCCTTTGGGCACCGCGTTCCCGACGGCGGAGGTCATCGTCACAGCACTGGACTCCCGAGCCGGGCACGTCCTGGTCATGGTTGACTCGTGCTTCTCCGGACTGCTCAAGCAGGAACTGGGGAAGAGCCTCAAGGCATTGGGGCCCGAGCGCCGGGCGTTGCTGTCGCTGGTCGTACTCACCGCAGGCCACGATGAGAGCAGGCCGCGCGTTGGCGCGTTCGCATCGTTGCTAGCCGCCATTCGCGCCCACTGCGAGGATGAGGCCAACGGCTTTGCCCGTCCTCACCTGAACTGGGAGGAGTGGCTTGCCATCGCGGGGAGGGTATGGGACAGCAGCACCATGGCCAATGCCCAACGGATTTGGCCTGACCACTCCCTGACTCAGTACCAGGCCGATCAGGAACCGAGCCCATGCCTGCCCAACCCGGGCTACCGGGACACGCCTCTGGTCGAGGACGCCCGGGCCCAGGTCGGATGGAGCCGGGCCGACTTTGACGGACACTGGGTTGCTCGGGCCACCGGTCAGATGTCGCCGCAGGACACGGGTTGGTACTTCACCGGCCGCGCCGACCTCATCCGGCGCATGATCGGCTTCCTCAACGGAGACGGCGGCGCGCTGATCGTCACCGGGCAGGCTGGGTCAGGTAAATCCGCTCTCCTCGCCCGGCTGGTCACCCTCAGTGATCCGCGTTTCTGCGCCGACGAAGTCTACCGACCCGTCCTGGAGCGCATACCGCAGGAACTGCAAGTCCCGCAGGCCGCGGTCGACGCGGCGGTCCTCGCGCGCAACACCGATTCCCAGGAGCTGTCCGCTGCTCTGTACGAAGCCCTCACCGGCGCCACCGCTGCCCCCGGCCTGGACATCATCCCAATGCTGCGGGCTGAGGCACTCGAGATCGCCCGCCGTTTGTCGCGACCGCTCATGCTGGTTGTGGACGGGATCGACGAAGCCAGAACCCCCCGGCGGATCATTACCGACGTCCTACGGCCGCTGGCTGATCTGCGAACTGATGGCGGGCGAGCGGTGCGACTCGTTCTGGGCATCCGCAGCTCCCTCGACCGCGAGGACACCAGTAACTCGCCCGAGGCCGCGGACAACAGCCTCGTGTCCTTGCTGCAGCGTGCCACAAATGCTGGCCCGCTGCTGCGCACTGACGACAGCACAGCCCGTCAAGATGTCGCCGCCTACGCCGCTGCGCTGCTGCGCGCCGAACCTGACGGCGGCACACGTCTCCTGAGCCGGAGCGATGCCGACGTCAGGCGCATCGCGGCGGTCGTGGCTGAGGAAGTGTCGCCGTCCTTCCTTGAGGCACGCCTTGCCGTTCAGCAACTGCACAGCCAGTACTTCCTCCCGGACTCCGGTGGGCACGTGTGGCGGCGGCGGCTTCGGCAGGGCGCTCAGGAGCTCTTGCGGCAGGATCTGCTCGATGTCGCCGAGCACACCGCGCAGCGCGTCGAGGACCTGCTTGCCGTACTGCGGGCGACCGCCTTCGCGCAAGGCGCGGGACTTGCCTGGGGCGAGGTGTGGCCTGCAGCCGTGCGCGCTGTGGCCATGACCGCGGGCGGCGCTGCACGCGGCGACATCGATGGTGAGGCGCTGATCGGCTACGTGCGCGACAGCAGACTGATCGGCTACCTCACCACTGCCGTCGAAGACGGCAGGACTGTCTATCGCCCCGTCCACGAGCGCATCAGCGAGGCCTTGCGAGCGGAGCCTGAGGTCCTTATGTCGGCGCAGGCCGACGACGCCGAGGATGACATCTACGAGGCGTACGAGACATACGACTCTGATGACTCCATCTTCTTGTTTGGCCGCCCGGCTGAACCGGGCCCGGACGAGAGCGACGTCAAGGGTGTCCATGCTGCGCTGGCCAGAGCATTCGCCGCGCTGCTGGAGGACGCACCCGACCGGACCCCCCACCCCTACCTCCGCCGTCATCTGATCGCCCACGCTGCCATCGGGGGCGTGCTGGACGATAGGCACATTCCTGCGTCGTTCCTGCCCTTCGAAGCCCGAGGTGATGTCCGTAGCCGCCTCGGGCTGCCGCCCGACCTCACCGCTGGCCGGCAGCGGCTCGCCGCATGGGCCCGTATCGAACCCTTCTTCGCCGATGCGCCGCCCTCAACACGCTCCGACAGCCTAGCTCTGGCACAAACCCGCGGCAGTGCTTCGCCCCCTCCCGGCCAGGCGGTGAGTCGACCATCGGGCTTGGAGCCGCTATGGAACCTGCTCGACTTGCCTGCGAACATCCTGGGCAGCACCACCAGCGACATCTACCAGCTGGTTGCCTTCCATACCTCAGATGGAGCTGTCGCCTTGGCGGCGGGAGACGCTGGGGGGACGGTCACCATGTGGGACCCGGTTGCGGGAACCCAGTTCGGACTTCCCTTCTCAGGGCTGGGCCGTCATCTGCGCGCGATGACCGCGACCGCTATCGGTTGGGGGACCGATCCCGTCCTCGCCGTGGGCAGCGACGCGGGCTTGTGGCTCTGCGATCCCCAGACGGGTGCCACTGGTCGTGAACTGGGCGACGGGGTACGGGCCTTGGCCGGCTTCACAGCTCCCGATGGCTCAGCACGCCTCGCCGTCGGCACGTCCTCGGCCTTGCTGGTATTCGACCCCCGCACTCATGAAGTTTGCGGGGAATGGGCAGGGGACGAGACGTCAAGCCCACGGCATTCCAGTGGCATGCAGCGCCGGGACCCAGTAGTCAATGCACTGGCGGCGATCCCCCTGCCCGACGGTCGCACCCTGCTCGCTGTGGGCCGGGAGAGCAATTACGTGCAGCTGCTGGACGCCGAGACACTCCAGCCCATCGGCGTTCTACACGGCCAGGGCCGGGGCGTATCCGCCCTTCACGCCTTCACCCACCACGATGGCGAAGTCCGACTGGTGACCGCTTCTCGTTCCCTCGCCCGCGTGCGGATCTGGGACCCTCTCACGTGCACCGAAGTAGACAGTGCCAGGCCCATCCGTGAACCGGCCGCCGCCATCACCAGCTACCAGGGGAGGAACGACCAAACCCTGCTCGTCACCGGAAGCAGCCGCGACGGATCCATCAAAGTCTGGGATGCCCGCGACGGTGGCCTGGAGTATCAGCTGCCCGCAGAGCACACCAAGAGGGTACGCGGCCTGGCCGTCTTTGACGGGCCAGCATGGGTGCCCATTGTCGCCTCCGGATCGTTTGACCGCACCGTCCGACTGTGGAACCCCGCCGACTTCCCTGCAGATCATCGAGCGGATGGCCGCACTCGTGCGGTAGGTGAAAGCAGCATGCGGTCGGCGGTGCCCGCGACGTCGCACCTGGCGGTACTGCCCGGACCCTCCCAATCTCCCGCACTGATCACAGCGGGCAGCAACGGACAACTCGACCTACGTTCCGCAAGCACAGGCGAGGTCCTCCGCACGTTCACCGACGCAACAGACAACCATGGCACGCAGGTGACAGCGCTGGCCCTTCCCCCGACATGGCCCACACCCGACGTCCCCGTCATCGTCGGATACAGCGACGGCCGCGTGCTGAAGGTTTCCCAGGACGGTCGGACGCAGGAGCTACCCGGACGTGAGTGGCGCAGCGGACGAGCACGCGCCCTGGCGTTTATATCTCACGCCGATCCTGAACAAACCGTCCTGGTAGCGGGATTCAGCAGCTCGCTGGTGGCTTACAGGGCGTTCGGTAACCGGCGCGATGCCACGCTTGCTGTCCCTGCCGACGGGTATGCCGACGGACCCGTGCGGGCTCTTGCGGTACTGCCGCAGTCCCACGGGCCGCTGCTAGCCGTGGCAACGCATGCTGTCCGGCTCCAACGCCCTGGGTACGATCCGCACACGAGGCTGCCCCAACGCATCAAGGGCATCACGACACTGGCCTGCTTCACCCCTTCCCCAGGCGAGGAACCCCTGCTGGCCACCGGCGGCGCCGACGGTACGGTGCGACTGTGGGACCCGCAGGCCCCCCGGCGCGAGGCGTACCCGCCGCTGACAGGACATCGCGGCCGCGTCACGGCCATCGCTACCCTCAACACCCGGGAACTGGCACACCCACTATTGGTAACAGCGTCCTCCGACGACACCACCATTCGGCTCTGGCACCATGAGACGGGAGAGGAAGTGCTGCGCCTGGTTACCGCAGCACCCGTGACATCATTGGCCGTCTTCCCGCCGCGCTCCCCGTCCGATACCACGGCGCCGCTCATCGCCTTCGGCAGCCTCAGAGGTCTGGCCGCAGTCACCGTGCACCTGTGAGGCATGCGCATTTCCCTCAAACAGCCTTGCCTGGCAGCAGCTCGCGCTTCCGCTCCGGCAGTTCCGGCTGGGCGATTGTTACGGGGCCGTCCACAACACCGGAGCGGTCGGTTCAGGGACTACCTGTCAACGGACGCGCCCAAGACGAACAGCGGCAGCAACAACCACGCCTCAGACGCGCAGGCGGTTTCGCGGCTTCTCCTCCGCTGCCATGAGGGCAGCACCGCGCTGACCGCCGCGCCGAACTGCTCCAGCGCCGTGCTCAGGCCGGGTGCTCCGGCGGCCTCCCTCCTCGGATGACTGCTTTGATTACCGAAGGTGGTCGCGCGGATACTGACGTTCGGGGGCCTCAGCAGTGGCACGGCGGCGGTCGCCAGGCCGGCGAGGTCCGTGGTCAGTCCGGCCCTCGCGCTCTTCGCTGCGGTTCGATCCTGGGCCGTGATCTGGCTGGCGCCAGCGCGAGTTGGTCCCGCAGCCCGGACACCGCGCGGCCTCGCACCGCCGTCAATGTGGGCCCAATCGCCTGCAGCCAGACCTCGGTACCTACAACTCGTACCTGTCGAATTCTGGTACCCCGACCAGCGACTTCGACGGCATCAACTCGGGTGTCACCGGAAGTCGTCGGCATCGTTCCTCTGCCTGCGGCAAGCGCTGACCGTGGCGGTGGCCGTGCATGTCGCAAAGTGTTCGTCTGCCGCAGAGCCTGCGCATGCGCGCTTCGCCGTCGGAGAAGGAAACGGGAAACACTATCGATCGCCTTGTCCGTCCGGAGGGATCTGCCGCACTCTTTCGTGCAGGGCTCCTCAATCCTGGACGGACGGTCTTGGGAGGTTTTTCGTGCCGCAACCGTCCGCGCGTTTCGGTGAAGAGCTGAGGAAACGACGTCTCGATGCCGGGATGAGCCTCACGGCATTGTCCCGGGTCGTGCATTACAGCAAGGCACAGCTCAGCAAGGTCGAACGAGGCATCAAGACGCCGAGCGGTGACCTCGCCCGTCTGTGCGACGCCTCCCTCGGTGCCGACGGATCCCTGATCGCCCTGATCGCTACGAACTCGTCGAGCCCATCGGGTGAACCGGCCTCGGGCGAGGTGAACGAGGAGGAGTGGATCATGAATTTGTCGCCGCACGGCCCCAGCTCGTTCCACCCGGGCCGACGGACAGTGATGGGCGCTGGCGTTGCGTCTTTGGTGACGTGGCGGTCCGACGACAGCCAAGCTCTCGCCCCCAATGCGGCGGCCGGGATGTTGGAGGCGTCCAGCTCGCTGTTCACGCACTACCGTAGACTCGGGCAGAGTGTGGAGCCCGGTCTGCTCCTCCCAGCCCTGATCGCCCAGACGCACACGTTGCGGGAGCTGTCAGTTCATGCCGCTGGCGGTACACGCCAGGAGTTGCTGGCGCTCGGCTCCCGCTATGCCGAGTATGTGGGCTGGCTGGTGCAGGAAACCGGGAACGACCAAGCAGCCCTGTGGTGGACCCAACGGGCGGTCGAGCTTGCGGCCGCCGGCGGTGACCGTGCGCTGGCCGGGTATGCCTTGGTTCGGCGGGCTCTGGTGACGCTGTATCAAGAGGATGCCGCGCAGACCATTGCGCTGTCTGCCCGGGCGCAGAGCAGTAGCCTGCCTGCGCGGATACGCGGCTTGGCCGCGCAGCGTGAAGCGCAGGGGCATGCGCTCGCGGGCGACGGTAGTGCCTGCATGCGAGCTCTGGACCGGGCACGGGAGCTTCTGGACCAGGAGAACGCTTCGGACGGGCCGGTTATCGGCAGCATGCACCTTCCTGATCCCGTCGGCATGGTGACGGGGTGGTGTCTGGTCGACCTCGGTCGGCCGGGGGAGGCGAGCGAGCGCCTGGACCAGCAACTGGCGCTGGTGAGTCAGGACGCGGTACGTACTCAGGTGAGGTACGGGGTGCGCCGGGCGCTGGCGTATGCCGCGCACGGCGAGATCGATCACGCCTGCGCGCTGGCGACCCCGCTGCTCGACGGCGTCGCGGCGGTTCGCTCGGCAACCGTCACCACTGACCTTCGGCGTTTGGCTCGAGTCCTGTCCCGCTATGGCGATCACCCCTCGGTGCGCCGTCTGGCTCCCCGGCTCGGCACGTTGGCCCGTTCACCCATGCCTGGAGAAGAGGGATGACTGTGGAAGAGATATTCATCAACTACCGTACCGGCGACGGGGAGAAGACCGCTGCCCTGATCGATCAGGAGCTGGTGCGCCGCTTCGGCCGAGACCACGTGTTTCGCGCATCGCGGTCCATCGCGCCAGGTCAAGCCTATCCGGCCGCTTTGCTGAGGGCGCTGCGGGGCAGCTGCGTGCTCCTGGCCGTGATCGGTCCGGAGTGGGTGAACTCGCAGACCCGGTTGCGCGACCCGCAGGACTGGGTCCGCAAGGAAATCGAGGAGGCGTTCGCCTGCGCCCTGCCGGTCGTGCCCGTCCTGGACGGCCGCAGGATGGGCCGGTTGAACAAGGCCCAACTGCCGCCGGAACTTGCCCTCTTAGCTGATATTCAGTCGATTCCCTTCGATACGGCCGACCCCGAGTCGGGCTTTGGCCGCATCGTTGACGCGGTGGCCGACATCGTCCCGGTCCTGACAGACCTGACACGAGCCGAGCCACAGGATCCCGCACCGGACTCGGTGAACAACTCCATCGATGACGTGTCGGGAACAGCCGTCCAGGCCCGGGACTTCGCCGGGGACGTCGGGCGCTTCGTTATCAAGGACACCCGAGCAAGCACCATCCACACGGGCACGGGTGACATCTACCAGCACTCTCGCCATGTATCGGGCGACCGTCACTTCTCCGGCAATGGGATGACGTACTTCGAAGGAGACAACCACGGCGGTGTCCGGAACCAGTTCGGCGAGGCAGACCCGCACAAGGACGAGGGTCGGTGACTGAATCCTTCCGCACCCGCGTGGAGAACCCGGGCGGCCCCACCCACACCGGAAGCGGCAACATCTACATCAACGCCGATTCCCGACCGCACGGTTCCAGCGGGTCGGCCTTCCGCGGCATCGCCGAGGACCAACTCCGCTGGCATCGCCGGGTACTGGTCCCTCCGGTGAACTTGGGACAGGCCCGTAGCCTGCTGGCGGACACCGGCACCGTCATCCTGGACGGCCCACCAGGTTCCGGCCGCTCCTGCGCCGCCCGCGTCCTGCTGCGCGAGCACCACCAGGACACAGGCGCCCTCCACGAGCTGCAGCCAGATGAGGAGGAGGAACTCCCTCTGCACGACCCGGACCTGGTCGGAGCAGGCGACCAGCTCCTGTTGGACCTGTCCACGGCCGACGACGCCCAATGGGCCCGGGCCTGCAAGGACTTACCCGCGCTGCGGAAGACCGTGCACGACCAGCAGGCCCACCTGGTGGTCGTCATGCCACACGACCGCCCACTCGATTCGGACCTCCAGCACTATCGCGTGGTGGTCAGCGCACCGGGGGCCCTGACCGTCCTCCACCGGCACCTGCGCGTCCACGGCCTGCCGTACGGGGACTACCTGCAGGCTGACGGCGCGATCACCGAGTTTCTGCAGGAACGACCGATGAGGGAGATCGCAGCCTTCGCCGACCTGGTACGCCGCGCGCGCGAGGCCGCACCGGACCAAGGATTCGCGCAGTGGTGCGAGCAAGCAAAGAACGCGCGCGGCGATCACCGGAAGGACGTCGCACAATCGGTCGCCCGATTGCGCGAGGTGCAGCAGCGGGCCCTGCTGGTCACGGTGGCCATGCTGCACGGCGCCCACGCGGACGTCATCCACCGCGCCGCCCAGGTCCTGCTGCGCATCATCGGCTCTGCATCGGAGCAGCTGCCGGTACTTGAGGACAAGGACCTCTCCGAACGCTTCACGGAGATCGCGGCCGCGAGCGATACCGGCGGTCGCGTGCGGTTCACCGACCTCGATTACGACGCGGCCGTCCGAGCCCACTTTTGGGACCACGTCCCCGATCTGCGTCCGCACCTGGGCATCTGGACTGCCCAGCTCATGGATCTGAGCGACCCTCACATGACCGCTGATGTCCGCAGCGACCTGGTGGCACGGCTGGCTGGCCAATACCTGCGGACGGGGCGCGGGGAGGGCCTGGTGCTTCTGGCTGAGGGCTGGAGTTCAACCTCAGCGAGCAACCTGTCACGGCAAGCCGCTGTTCAGGCACTCGCCTGGGGTCTGAGCGACCCCCGCCAGGGCGCCCGTCTGCGGAACCTGATCCGCCACTGGTGTGCGGAGCGGCGACTCAAAGGCGAGTTCGCACAGGTCCTTGTCCAGATCTGCGCCGAAGTCATCGCCGCCAGCCACCCCGACCAGGCGCTGATCCGGTTGTACCACCTGGCACGGCGTGAGCCTGACACCGATGCCCTGCACGCGTTGAGCGAACTGGTGTCGGGCAGCCGCCGCTTACGGCGCCGGCTCTTCGACCGCCTCGCACGATACGAACTCACGCCGGCCACCCTCACCATTTTTCTACGGACCTGCGACCCGCAAGCCCTGACAGGCCCCAGCCAGGCTCCTGGGCCGCTCGTGCGCGAGGAGGACGTCCAGCGTTCCCTGACCGTCTGCTGGCACGCGGTCCTGTCCGCTCTTCCGCGGACGCAATGGCATCCGCAGGTCGAACACTGGCTCCACAGCGCCGCAAGCGAAGAACAGGTGAGCGGTGAGCTGCTCCTTGACATTCTCGTCGTCGCGGCGCAGCGATGCGGCAGCCGGCGCGGGAGCGTGTTCGCCGCCCTATACGCCAGCGCACGCGAGGCCGAGCGCTCCACCGACGCCGACCCCAAGCGCGCGGTCGCCACCACCGAACTGCTGCTCAGCAAGATCCGTGCCGTCCAGGGCCTCGGCCCGACCGCCTCAGCGACAGCCAGGGGGACTCGACAGTGACCACCGGACGCAAGACGACCACCGTCTTCCTCACGGTTTTGAGCGGCTTGCTGCTGACCATCCTCGGCCTCACGCAACGATGGCCCGCGTGGGCATGGCCCCCTCTGGCCGTGCTGCTCGTCGCCATCCCGGCCCTGACATTCAAAGCCGCCTCGCGGCGCCGCGGCTCCATGCCCGTCAGCTTCGAAGAGCAGCTCACCACCGCCCCCGTGCAGCGCAACGAACACTGTGTCCGCCAAGTAGCGCTCCCCAGCCAATGGGCCGACTACGACTTCGTGTTCTCGGCAACTGTGCGGTGGTATCTCCTGTCGCCTTCGGGAGGCGATCCCGTTCTCAACCCCGCGGGCCTGGCCGTCGAAGCCGTCCTCGACCGTGCCCGTGCCATCACTGAGAAACGCGAGCCGAGCCGGGCGTCACTCGTCCAGCACGAACTCAGCGGAGCGCTCAGCATCATGCTCCCGGACCTCACCAGCCATCTCCAGGCCATGGCCGACAACGTCACCATCACCCTGCTCCAGCCGGACCAGGAGCGCCTGGACAAGCTCGCCGACGTACGCAAGGACAAGGCGGTGTGGGAGCACCAACGCAAATACGAGCAGAGCAAGCGGCAGTACCTTGGCGAGGACGTGTTGAAGGACACCGGCAGCGCCGTGGTCTGGTGGCTCGCCAAGCACGACGAGCACGTGGAGAAAGCGGTGACCGACCTGGGCCTGCTCGCGCAACTCACGTCAGCCGCCAACGACAGCGACATCCCCGAACGACTCCAGCACCTCTTGGCGCAGCCACCGGGCCAGGTAGATCCGCTCCCACGGGTCATATCCCCGCCCACCGAACCGGAACGACAGCCTGCCGACCACATCGCAGACTTCTTCGACTCGATGGGCTTCACACAAGGCGACGTCCGACGATCGTTCCTGGCCAAGCAGTTCGCCGACATCATCAGAGCCCAGGACCGGCACGAGGCGGCCGACAACGTGCTGCACCGATTCGACCAGCCGGCGGCATTCGCCGCTGATGATCCCGAACGGACGCACGGCAGCAACGACGAGCCTGACCACGGGTCCGAATCCTGATCGAGGAGAGCGCAATGGACACCCAGCTCACCGCCCTCGCGGTGTCGGGAGCAACCACACTGGTCTCCCTCATGGCCACAGACTCCTGGGCCTACGCACGGGAGCTTGCCGCCCGGATTCTCACGCACAGCAACTCGGGCCACACCACGCTCGCGGACTTGGACCACGCGCAAAGACAACTGGTCGGTTCGGACGCCGCCCACGCTCACGAGACCGCCAGTCAACTCATTGGTCATTGGGCCGCCCAACTGCAGCACATGCTGGCATCAGACCCTGTCACCAGCAACGAAATCCGCGCTCTCCTGCGCGCGTTCGAGCAACTCGCCAGCACAGCACCCACGTCTGCGGTCACTGTGCACAACGAAGTCAACGGCGGCGTCCACAACGCGCCCGTCGTCCAAGCCGGGCGTATCAGCGGGCTCACCTTCCACACCCACCCGCAGGCCCCCCAATCTGATACCTGTTGAACCCCGGAATTCGCGCGTAGTGCTGCTAAAGGGCCTGACAACAGCCTGCACCTGGGCCACTTTCGGATCGATGCCTGGCAGTGCGGATGTGCAGGCGCCGCCGTCCGCGGGAGGACTCCGATCGACCCGGGTGACCCGCTGCTGATCGACCCGCGGGTACGGACAGCCGTACTGGTCGGGCCGGTTGCATTCCTGCCCGTGGGGAACAGCCCCGCGGATGCGGGGAGCAGGAGGCCGGGGACATCACCACGGCTACTGGCGTAGGAACAGCCCCGCGGGCGCGGGGATGAGCCCCTGACGGCAACGTCGATAGTCTTGCAAGGTGACCACTCCCCGCACCCCGCGGGGATGAGCCCATGATGCGCTTCTCGAAATAGTCGTAGATGCCTCGCTCCCCGCGCCTGCGGGGATGAGCCCTCCACCCGGATCCGCGTGGAGTACCAGGACCGCTGCTCCCCGCGCCTGTAAGGGGGGTCTTCAAAGTTGAGCGGTGCGGAGGTGTCCTCGGGCTCGGCGGGTGGTGACGCAGCGTGTGCGTAGGCGTTGGTTGTCTGCGTTGCGGAAGCCGAACGCGGCGCGGGCGACGAGCTTGATGACACGGTTGATGCCCTCGCTCTTGGCGTTGCTGTGACCGGTGTCGATGAACGCCTCGATCTCGGGCCACCAGCGGTCGACGGTGGTGGCGAGCTGTCGCACCTCGGGGATGTCGGAGTCCGCGCACCAGGTGAGGAACTTCCAGCGGGCGTGGCCGATGCGGTGGCGGTCGGCGCCGGTGCGGGCCAGGCCGAGCAGGGTGCGCAGGTTCTCCTTGGCGATCCACGAGACCAGCAGCGTCTGACCGATCTTCCCCTCGCCCAGCAGTGGGTTCCACATACCCGCGAACTGTTCGTCGGTGAGGTCTTCGCGGTTGCGCAGTAGCCGGCGGCGGGCCTTCCACTCCGGGTCGGTGGCGCGGCCGCGCCGTCCGCGCAGCTCGGCGGTGGTGCGGCGCCGCACCAGGGACAGCATCTTGTTCGCAAGCTGCACGACGTGGAAGTGGTCGACCAGGACGATGGCGTGTGGGAGGCCGGTGCGGATCGCGGCGCGATAGGTGGCCGACATGTCGATGGCGACGTGGCGGATGCTCTTCCTCCAGGTCGGCTCGGTGGTGGACAGCCAGGCCAGCACGTCGGCGACGGTGCGGCCCTCGACCTGGCCGAGGAGTCCGCCGGTGCCGAGGGCGTCGACGAACCCGGTGTGCCACCGGTCGCGCGTCAGGTGCCACTTGCCGGTGTCGGGGTCTTGTTCCCAGCGGGGGCGGCCCCGGCGGGTCTCGTCGATCTCGAGCACACTTACCTCGGGCAGCGGCGCCCCGGTGACCTCCCGGGCCTGGACGCGGAAAGCGTCCATCACGGTCGGCCAGGACAGATGCAGATCGCGGGCGGCCTGGACGACGGTGGACCCGGCGTCGCGTACCCGCCGCCCGGCCGCGGACCGCAGCCGGGCGGTGAGCCGGGCACCGGCCGGTATCTGCGGTATCTGCTCGGTGAAGGACTTCCGGGGACAGGCCGGCTCCCGGCACCACCAGCGACGCTTGTGCCAGAGGAACTCCAGCCCCCGCTCTCCGTAGGGGAGATCGCGCGGCCGCGTGGTCGCGGTCCCTTTCACACGGGATGCGAAGGCCCCGCAGACCGGGCAGGCCCTGGCCGAGGCGTCCGCCGTGACCAGATGGACCCGGCGCATGCCATCCGTGAACCGCTCGACCCGCACGACGGACACCCCGTCGAGGTCGAGCAGCAACGTCGTATCGTTGACCAAGCCCGTGGCTCCCCAGTGATCCTTCTGCGTAGAGAACAGAAATGATCACTCAGGACCACGGGCATCCTGCGTCCAGGGCCAGCAACAAGTCAGTTGCACACAGAGAGTGACTGCAAGTCAGGACCGCGAAGGACGCACCGCTCAAGTTCGAAGACCCTGTAAGGCGGATATCTGGGGTGACATTCAATCGGGCAGGCCCCCGGTGCAGTAGAAAGCTACCCACCAGTGCGCCTTGCTGCCATTGTCGCCAGCGGCTCGTACGGTGGAGTGATCGTCTCCACAGGTCAGCCAACATCGGGTGGGCTGACATTGTGGGAGTACGTCGGAGAGAGGGCATCGCCATGAAGGTCCCCGTATGCTACGCAGTGGCGATTCTGGCGGGCGCTGGTCTGTCCGTCGTCGGCTTGACCGCTTGCGGCGGAAACTCCACTCCCCACCTGAATGCGACGACCAGCCCTCCCACCACTACGTCGGCCGTCGCCACAGCCAGAATCAGGCAGCCGTTCGACCTGCAGCTGCCCGCCTTGGATACGCCGGAGTCCTTCAAGGTCACTGTAGTGAGCGTGCAGGCAACAGAGTCCCTCGATCCCAAAGTCCTGCACGCGTTTAGTACCGCGTACCCGAAGCCTCCCGGCAACAAGTGGATCGTGGTCCGGTTCAGCGTCACCAACACAGGCCATGCCAAGGCGTATTGGAACCCCGGAGTCACCGCCGTCATTGTCGGACCAAACGCCTACAGCCAGACCTCGGCAGACAGTGATGCGATGAACACCTACAACTCGTACCTGTCGAATTCCGGTACCCCGACCAGCGACTTCGACGGCATCAACCCGGGTGTCACCGGAACTACGTATGGCATCTGGGACGTCCCTACGCGGGCGACCCCGGATCATCTGCGTGTCCCCGAAGCGCTCGGCACGGCCAACGTCACACCTGACACGCCCTCGATCCTTGTCAACCTTCACTGACTCGTAACCGCACAGTCCTCACCCTGCGCAACCGCGTCCGGCCGGGGAGTGTCTAATAACCGGCGGATCTGTTGATCATGGAGACGCCAAGTGAGTGAGATGACGATCGAGCACGAGTCCGTGGCTGAGCCGGTCGGTGGTGCCACGTCGGACGAGCAGTTGATCGCGATGCTGGTGGACCGGGCCCGGAGTGAGGGCATGCAGTTGACCGGTGCGGGTGGGTTGCTGCAGCAGTTGACCAAGCGGGTGCTGGAGTCCGCCCTGGAGGGCGAGATCACCGACCACCTCGGCTATGACAAGCACGATCCGGCGGGGAAGAACAGCGGCAACAGCCGCAACGGCACCCGGTCCAAGACCGTGCTGACCGACGTCGGACCGGTCGAGGTCAAGGTGCCCAGGGACGTGGCCGGCAGCTTCGAGCCGCAGATCGTGCGCAAGCGGCAGCGGCGGCTGACCGGCGTGGACGAGATGGTGCTGTCGCTGTCCGCGAAGGGCCTCACCCACGGGGAGATCTCCGCGCACCTGGCCGAGATCTACGGCGCCGAGGTCTCCAAGCAGACCATCTCCACCATCACCGACCAGGTGATGGAGGGCATGGCCGAATGGCAGAACAGGCCGCTCGACCGCGTCTACCCGGTCCTGTTCGTGGATGCCATCAACGTCAAGATCAGGGACGGGAAGGTCGCGAACCGGCCCGTCTACGTCGTTATGGCCGTCACCGTCGAGGGCACCCGGGACATCCTGGGCATCTGGGCCGGCGACGGCGGCGAGGGCGCGAAGTACTGGCTGCAGGTGTTCACCGAGTTGAAGAACCGCGGCCTGGACGATGTGCTGATGCTGGTCTGCGACGGGCTCCAGGGCCTGCCCGACGCGGTCGAGACCGTCTGGCCCCGCACGATTGTGCAAACATGCATCGTTCACCTCCTGCGCAACAGCTTCCGATACGCCTCGCGCGCGGACTGGGACAAGATCGCCAAGGCGCTCAAGCCCGTCTACACCGCGCCGAGCGAGAGCGCGGCGGCCGAACGCTTCGGAGAGTTCCAGGACGCCTGGGGGAAGAAGTACCCGGCGATCATCAGGCTGTGGGAGAACGCCTGGGCCGAGTTCGTACCCTTCCTCTCCTTCGACGTCGAGATCCGCACCGTCATCTGCTCGACGAACGCCATCGAGTCCGTCAACGCGCGGATACGCAAGGCCGTCCGGGCCCGCGGTCACTTCCCCACCGAGGCCGCAGCTCTGAAGTGCGTCTACCTGGCACTGATGAGCCTCGACCCGACAGGCAAGGGCCGCAAGCGCTGGACCATGCGCTGGAAGGCGCCCCTGAACGCCTTCCAGATCGCCTTCGAGGGCCGGCTCACGCCGGCCAACAACTGAACCTCAACCGCCAGGATCAGCCGTTAAATTGACACACCCTCCGGCCGCGGGCCTGGTCGTCGTCGGCGACTGTGTCCGCGCGTATGTGAGTTTCTGGCTGTACGGGATCTCGGAACTCGCAAGGGCCGCACTCGTCCTGTACGACGACGGGCGGATGTCTACGGTCCATCAGGGCGGCGAGGGTTGCCAAGCTTGACCAAGGCCCGTCCGGGCTGTTGAGCGACGCTGTAGGTGTGCATGAAGGCGACGTGCTGGTTGTTGACGGGGTGGTGTGAATTGACCCCGGTGGCCGTCAGGCCGCTGGGGTCTTCGTGGTCACGGTGTCGCTTTCGTGGTCACTCTGTCGCGTGGGTCTCGGTGATGGCGAGGCGGGTGGAGGATTCGTCGACGATGCTCTTCTCGTCGGCGAACGCGGCGATGAGGGATTGCAGGGCGATGTTGTTGACCGAGCGGGGCAGGCCGCGGCTGGTGAGGTGGATCAGGTCGATGGCGTCGTCGGAGAACAGCGGGTCGGATCGGCCGGCGATCGTCAGGTGCTTGATGTAGCTGGCGGTCTCCTCCTTGTTCATGGTGGGCATCTGGTAGCTGATCGCGATGCGCTGGTCCAGGGCCGCCAGGACGCCGTGCTTCATCCGTTTGCGCAAGGTGGGCTGCCCGATGAGCAACACCGCGAACGGCGTCGTGGTTTCCATGTCGTAGTTGGTGAGCATGCGGATCGCGTCCAGTTCGTGGTGGTCCAGGAGGTGCGACTCGTCGATGACGACCGCGGGGGTGCGGCCCCGCTCGTCGACTTCGGCGGCCAGCGCGGCGGACGCCTGAGCTGCGAGAGCGGCGGACTGGTATTTCGGGGTGCCGCCCAGGCTGGTGACGATGCGGTCATAGAGGCCGCGCATGCCGACCTCCGGGTTGGGCTGGTAGATCACGGTGAAGCGGGCCGGGTCGAGCGAGGCGACGGCGCCCTTGAGGGCGACGGTCTTGCCCGCGCCGACCTCGCCGGTCACCACGCCGATCGCCTTGTTGTTGATGCACCAGGCGATGCGGGCGGCGGCCTCCCGGTGGGAGTTGTGCTGGTGGAGCATCGAGGGGGCCAGGTCGCGGCCGAAGGGGACGCGGGTGAATCCGTAGTAGCTCTGGACGCGGTCGATCATGGAACCTCCTGGGACAGGGGCACAACTCCGCCTGGGTGGCGGTCAGTTCGGCTGATTCTTCGGCCGCGGCCCGCTGTCCGGTCCGGACGGCGAGACGGACCGCGCGGAAAGCGGTGCGGACGGCGGGAGTGTCGAGGGGGCCGGCGTTGTGTTCGGCCCGGCGGCAGCAGACCTCCGCCAGGGACAGGGCCCGGTCGGCCAGCTCGCGGGGCGTGAGCATGAACAGGTCGGGTTCGGGGTCGAAGTAGAACTCCTCGGCCCGGGACGGGTTCACCGCCGGCCCCGCGAATCGTCCATCAGAGACGAGTAGTTGACGCCCTTGGCGGTGTTCGCGGTGTGCGCCTGTTCGAGGATCTTGAGGTAGTCGATCCCGGTCGGTGCCGCCGGCTCGGCCGGTGTCTCCGGGCTCGCCTTGGGGTGGGCATGGCGGCCGACGTGGTGCGGGACCGCCTTGCCCAGGGTCTTGCCGGAGGCCCTCACCTCGATGTCGGTCAGGTTGAACGGGTCGAAGACCAGCTCGATCCTCATCCCGGCCAGCGACGGGTCGACTCCGTAGGAGTTGCCGTGCAGGCTGACCGTCGCGGTCTTCGTCACGGTGCGGAACTCCGACCACAGGAACGCTTCGCGGAGATCCGTCGTGGAGGGCAGCGGCAGCGGCTTGGGAATCGAACCCAGCCAGCGTTCGATCGGCGGCTGCCCGGTCTCGGAGTGCACCGCGCGGTGATAGACCGTCTCCACCCAGGCGGTGAGCAGCCTGTTCAGCTCGGTGAGATGCTCGATCTGGCCGACACGTTCCTCGTCGAGTTCGACGAGGAACTGATCGCTCACGGTCCTAAAAAATCGTTCGATTTTGCCCCGGCCCTGCGGCCGTCCCGGGCGGGAATGGGTCAGCCGGATCGCCAACGACGCGCAGGCCCGCAGTAACCATGTGTCGACGAAGGCACTTCCGTTGCCAACGTAGATCGACTCCGGGACCCCCCGGGCCGACAGCGCCGGCCGCAGCGCGGCCGCGAGGCGGACGGTGTCCTCGGCGAACCCGAACCGGTGCCCCACGGTTGCCCGGGAATGGTCGTCGATGAAGGCGAACAGATACGTCTTCCGGCCTCCGATCTTCGGCCCGTGCAGGGCGTCGCCCGTCCACAACGCGTTGGCGCGGGTCGCCTCGAACCGGCCGAACACGCTTCGATCGCCCCCGCCGGTGCCGGTCAGCCCGGCGCTGACGAAGTGTCGCTGCAGCGTGCGCTCGGTTGCAGCACTTCCGCGGCTGGTTCGTCCGTACCCGCCATCCGGTTTTCGACCCCTCGGTCGTGGAACTGATGGACTTCCGCACCCCGCAGCCCCGCCGCGGTCTGTCGTTCGGCTACGTGCTGCCGACCGGCCCTCACGAAGCCCTCGTCGAGTACACGGAGTTCTCCCGGCACCTCCTCGATCCGGAGGAGTACGACCAGGCGCTCCGGCACTACACGGCGGAGATCCTCGATCTCGGCGTGCACGAGGTGGTCGCGGTCGAGCAGGGCGTGATCCCGATGACGGACGCCCGCTTTCCCCGTCGGACCGCCTCCTCGGTGTTCCCCCTCGGCGCGGCCGCCGGGGCCACCGGGCCCGCCACCGGTTACACCTTCAGCGCCGTGCAACGCCTGACCCGCGGCGTGGCGGCCGCCCTGCACGCCGGACGGCGTCCCCTGCCCCCGCGTGCCCACTCCGCGCGCTCGCTGATGATGGACGCCGTCCTGCTCCACGCCGCCCTCGACCGGGGACGGATCGACGGGCCGGCGTTCTTCGCCCAGCTGTCCAAGGGCGTGCCAGCGGCCCGGCTGCTGCGTTTCCTCGACGGACGCATCAACCTCCTCGAGGACCTGTCCGTCGGGCTGCGCGTGCCCGTCGCGGCGATGCTCCGTTCCGCCGGCACCCTGCCCTTCACTCCGCGGCGGAACCACCCCGGTTCCTGAGCACCCGACCTCACCCTTCATGGAGACGGCATGACCTTGCTGCGCGCCGCCGACCTGGCAGCCGCGTTCGACCACGCGGCGCCCAGATACGACGCTCTGGTGGCCGCCAACCCCGGCTACCACGCCCACTTGCGCCGCTGCGCCCGGCGCCTGGGCCTGGCGGGCGACGGCCGCCGTCTGCGCGTCCTCGACCTGGGGTGCGGCACCGGAGCCTCGACGGCGGCCCTGGCGACCGCGATGCCCGAAGCGGACATCACCGCCGTCGACGCCTCGGGCGGAATGCTGCGGCGGGCGTCATGGCGCGCCTGGCGGCGACCGGTCCGCTTCGTGCACGCCCCCGCCGAGCGGCTGGCCGAGGCAGGGGTGCACGGCCCGTTCGACGCGGTCTTCGCCGCCTACCTGCTGCGCAACCTCGCCGATCCCGATGCCGTGCTCGCCTCGGCGTTCGCACTCCTCGCGCCGCACGGACGGCTGGCGCTGCACGAGTACGCTCTCAGCGGCATGGCGGCACATCGCGCGGTGTGGAACGTGGTGAGCGGCGGTCTCGTCCTGCCGGCGGCCACGCTGCTCGGCGACGGACCGCTGTACCGGCACCTGCGGCGCAGCGTCGTGGCGTTCGACACCCCTCACGCACTCGGAGAGCGCGTGCGCCGTGCCGGCTTCGAGCACGTCAGAGTGCTGCCCCTTCCGGGCTGGCAGACCGGAATCACCCACACGATCGTGGCCCGCCGCCCGGTCGCAGACACGGAGGCCGTGAAGTGACCGCCATTCTCCGTCCACCGGCGCTCCCGACGCGCACGCCCCGCCCCGGCCGTGACCGGATGGCGCGACTGCTTCCCGGGCATCCGGGTGCCGAGCGCACCGCGCCTTCCGACACTCCGCGGGTGGCGGTCGTCGGGGGAGGCATCGCGGGCCTGACCGCTGCGACCGCACTGGCGGAGCGCGGCGTTCGGGTCACCGTGTACGAGCGTGAGGCACAGCTCGGCGGACGCCTGCGAGGGTGGCCGACCCAGTTGGCCGACGGCACGCCGGTGACGATGAGCCGTGGCTTCCACGCGTTCTTCCGGCAGTACTACAACCTGCGTGCCCTGATGCGCCGCACCGACGCCGACCTGGGGGGCTCACCGGCCCTGCCCGACTACCCGCTGCGCCACGGCAGCGGCCGTCAGGACAGCTTCCGTCGTGTCCCCCGCACTCCACCGCTGAGCGCGCTCGGCTTCGCGGCGCTGAGCCCCTCCTTCGGCTGGCGTGAGATGACGAAAACGCACCCCCGGGCTGCCCTGCCTCTGCTGGACGTCCGGGTACCCGATGTGTACGGCCGGTTCGACCACGTCAGCGCGCACGACTTCCTCGAAGCGATCCATTTTCCCGAAGCGGCACGGCACCTGGCGTTCGAGGTGTTCTCCCGCAGCTTCTTCGCCGATCCCCGGGAGCTGTCCGCCGCTGAGATGGTGCTGATGTTCCACATCTACTTCCTCGGATCGGCCGAGGGCCTGCTGTTCGACGTGCCCAATGAGCCGTTCCTGCAGGCACTGTGGACTCCGCTCGCCGAACATCTGGACCGGCTCGGTGCCCGGATCCACACCGGCACCGCGGTCGAAGCCGTTTCCGTGCGGCCTGCGGGCGGCTTCACCGTAGGGACGGCGGACAGCGAGGAGCGGTGCGACGCCGTAGTGCTCGCCCTCGACCCGGGCGCCCTGCGCTCGCTCGTCGGCGCCTGCGCCGACCTGGGCGACACGCCGTGGCGTGAGCGTATGGCCAGAATGGCCACCGCTCCGCCGTTCCTCGTCTCGCGGCTGTGGCTGGACCGGCCCGTGCGCCCGGAGCGGGCCGGCTTCCTGGGCACGAGCGGATACGGAACCCTCGACAATGTCAGCGTCCTCAGCGCCTGGGAGGGCGAGGCCGCACGCTGGGCCGCGCGCACGGGCGGTTCGGTGGTGGAACTGCACGCCTACGTGCTCGCCGCGGACGCCGACCGGACCCGGACGCAGGAGGAGCTGCTGGGCGAACTGCACCGCCTGTACCCGGAGACGGGCCCGGCCCGCGTCATCGACGCGCGCCACGAATGGCGGGCCGACTGTCCCTCGTTCCCCGTCGGCAGCTACGCCGACCGGCCGACCGTGGACACTCCCACGCCCGGCCTGGTCGTCGTCGGCGACACTGGCCGCACCGGTCTCCCGGTCGCCCTAATGGAAAGAGCGGCCACCAGCGGTTTCCTCGCCGCCAACACCCTTCTGCGGGACTGGGGGCTGCGCGGCCACGATCTGTGGACGATCCCCCCCACCGGCCGCAGCAGGCTCCTGCGCGCGGCGGCGCGGCTGGCGTAGCGGCGTCGGCGCGGCGCTGCGTCGCTTGCCAGCGACCCTTCGCTGCCGCGCTGCCGCGCTGCCGCGCTGCCGCGCTGCCGCGCTGCCGCGCTGCC
>NZ_JBFAXL010000039.1:0-93601 GCF_040680795.1 Streptomyces sp. NPDC051976 | reverse complement strand
CGGGCTCTTCGGGGAGCCCGGCGCGCCCGTTTCCTTTTCCCCGGGCATTGCTGGTGTGAGTGCGAGCGTGTTAGAAACCGTTTGCTAATGAACGGACTCACCCCCGATCCGCCCGGAGGTTCCCCGTCATGCCCCCCACCTGGTCCCGCCGTGCCCTGATCCAGGCATTCGGCGCCGGCGCGCTCGCCGTGCCGCTCGCCGGACCGGCCACCGCAGCAACCGCTTACTCCGCCGAAGTCGAAGCCGAAGCCGCCACCGACGCCTACGACACCCTGCGCGCCCGCTGGCGCGGCCTGCTCCTCGGCAGCGGCTTCGACCCGGCCGCCGCCCCCTACGCCGACCGGCTCGCCGCGCTCGGCACCAACGCCCGCGCCTACGCCGCCTCGATGGCCCCCGCCACCGGCTCGCTCTGGCCCGACTACCCGCTCGCCGCCTCCGCCGGGATCACCAACAGCTACGCCCGGCTGAACACCATGGCCCAGGCGTGGTCCCAGCCCGGCACCGGCTCCACCTCCGACGCCGCGCTGCTCGCCACCGTCCTCACCGGCCTCGACCACCTCCACACCCAGGCGTACAACGCCACCACCACGTCGTACGACAACTGGTGGGACTGGCAGATCGGCAGCCCCCGGCTGCTGCTCGACCTCTGCGTCCAGCTCTACGACCAGCTCTCCGCCACCCGGATCGCCGACTGGACGGCCGCCGTCGACCACTTCGTGCCGGACTCCGCGGTGGCGGCGTACTCCGGCACCAGCACCGGGGCCAACCGCGTCGACCTGTGCCGGGTGCTCGCGCTGCGCGGTGTCGTCGGCAAGAACTCCGCCAAGCTGGCGCTGGCCCGCGACGCCCTGTCGCCGGTCTTCCCCTACGTCACCACGGGGGACGGCTTCTACACCGACGGATCGTTCATCCAGCACACCTGGGTGCCGTACACCGGCTCGTACGGGCAGGTGCTCATCGACGGGCTCGGGCGGCTGTTCGCGCTGCTCACCGGCTCGGACTGGGCGGTGACCGACCCCAACCGGCAGCTCTTCCTGGACATGGTGGAGAAGGCGTACGCCCCCTGGATCCACAACGGCCTGCTCATGGACCCGGTCGTCGGACGGGCGGCGAGCCGGGGCGTGTCCGCCGCCGACGCCCTGCACATCAAGGCCGACGACCATCTGCGCGGCCACACCCTGCTGGCCAACATCGCGGTGCTCGCCCTGGGCGCCTCCACCGCCGAGCAGACCCGCTGGAACGGCATGGTCAAGGGCTGGATGGCCCGTGACTACTACGAACCGCCGCTGTCCGACCCGCAGTTGGGCATCGCCGACCTGTCCCGGCTGAAAGCGGTGGCCGACTCGGCCGTGCCCGCCGCCGCGGAGCCCGTCGGCCACCGGCTCTTCGCCTCGATGGACCGCGCGGTGCACCGCAGGCCCGGCTGGGCCGCCGCGATCAGCATGTGCTCGGCGCGCACCACGTTCTACGAGACCGGCAACGGCGAGAACCTGCGCGGCTGGCACACCAACAACGGGATGCTCAGCTGGTGGGGCGACACCTACGGCAACGGCCAGTACAGCGACTGCTTCTGGCCCACGGTCAACCCGTACCGGCTGCCCGGCACCACCGTCTCCACCAAGACGCTGGCGGACGCGTACGGCGGCGCGTGGGGCGCCTCGCGGCCCGACACGGTGTGGGCGGGCGGCGCCACCGACGGGGAGTTCGCGGCCGTCGGGCAGTACGTGAAGGGCCTGGGCTCCACGATGCTGGGCAAGAAGTCGTGGTTCTGCCTGGACGACGCGGTCGTCTGCCTCGGCGCCGGGATCAAGGCGACCGACGGCGTCCCCGTCGAGTCGGTCGTCGACAACCGCAACCTCGGTCCCACCGGCAGCCACGCCTTCACCGTGGACGGCACCGCCCAGCCCACCACGCTCGGCTGGAAGACGACCTTCACCGGCGCGCGCTGGGCCCAGCTCGCGGGCTTCGGCGGCTATGTCTTCCCCGGCGGCGCCACCTTCACCGCGCTGCGCGAGGCCCGCTCCGGGTCCTGGCACGACATCAACACCGGCGGCACCACCGACCCGATCACCCGCCGCTACCTCACCACCTGGTTCGACCACGGCGTCGACCCCACGGCGGGCGGCTACGCGTACCTGGTGATGCCGGGCGCGACCACCGCTACCACCGCGGCCCGCGCCGCCGCCACCGGCTGGCTGGTGATCCTGGCCAACACCGCGGCCCAGCAGGGCGTCTCGGTGCCCTCGCTCGGCGTCACGGCCGTCAACTTCTGGAACGCGGGCAGCGTCGGCGGCGTCACCTCCAGTGCGCCGGCGGCCGTGCTGATCCGCGTCACCGGCGGCACCGCCACGATCGGCGTCAGCGACCCGACGCACTCCGGAACCGCCTTCGACCTCACCTGGAACCGCCCGGTCTCCGCGGTGACCGCGCATGACCCCTCGATCACCGTCAGCGGCACCGGCGCCACGCTGACCCTGCGCGTCACCCCGGGAACGGCGGGCGCCACCCAGCACGCGACGGTGGAACTGGGCTGAGCGGCGCGGGAGCCCGGGGCGAGCCCGCTCACGCGCCCCGGGCCCGGCGTCCCGGGCCCGGGGCGGAGGCCGCTGAAATTCGCTCGATGACACCGGGCGGGCGTGCGTAGGGTGCCCCGGTGACCAACACCACAGACACGCCCGAGGCCGCCACCGTGCGCGAGGCCACCCCCGCCGACGCCGCCGCCATCGCCCGGGTGCACATCGTCTCCCGCGAGGTGACGATGCCGTACCTGCCGCCGCGCAAGCGCACCGACGCCGAGGTCGAGTGGTGGGTGGAGCACGTGGTGCTCGCGGAGTCCGCGGTCTGGGTCGCCGAGCGCGCGGGCACCGTCGTCGGCTACGCGGCGGTGGAGGGCGACGTCCTGGACGCCCTCTACCTGCTGCCCGAGGCCCGCCGCCAGGGCATCGGCACCCAGTTGCTGGAGCGCGCCAGGCGGCACAGCCCCTCCGGCCTCACCCTCTTCGTCTTCCAGCGCAACACCGACGCACGGGCGTTCTACGGCCGCCACGGCTTCACCGTCGTCGACACCAACGACGGTTCGCGCAACATGGAGAAGGAGCCGGACATGTCCATGTGGTGGGACGGCTCGGTGACCAACGGCACAGGTACCGACCGGTAGAGCGACTGCCCCGCGGTCATAGGGTGATCGCCGTACCCTCCCCACCCTCGACCGACAACCGGGAGAACGCATGCGCTCGGCGAAGGACTTCTTCCGTCCGCTGGCTGTGGGGGCACCGGCCCCCGTCAGGGAAGTACCGTTCCGGCCCTCGCGGATGATCCACTTCTTCGACCCCGGCAACGAGAAGATGGCGGCCAAGGTGCCGTCCCTCGCGCCGCAGGTGGACGTCCTGCTGGGTAATCTGGAGGACGCCGTCCAGGCCGACCGCAAGGAGGCGGCTCGTGCGGGGCTGGTCTCCATCGCGAAGGCCACGGACTTCGGCGACACCCAGCTGTGGACCCGGGTCAACAGCCTGGACTCGCCGTGGGCGCTGGACGACCTGCTGACCCTGGTCACCGAGATCGGCGACAAGCTCGACGTCATCATGGTGCCCAAGGTCGAGGGCGCCGAGGACATCCACTATGTGGACCGGCTGCTCGCCCAGCTGGAGGCGAAGGCGGGCGTCCGCAGGCCGATCCTGGTGCACGCGATCCTGGAGACGGCCACCGGCGTGGCCAACGTGGAGGAGATCGCCGGGGCCAGCCCGCGGATGCAGGGCCTGTCGCTCGGCCCCGCCGACCTCGCCGCCAGCCGCCGGATGAAGACCACCAGGGTCGGCGGCGGCCACCCCGGCTACCTGGTGCGCGAGGACCCCAAGGCGGACGACGCGCCGCGCGCCACCTTCCAGCAGGACCTGTGGCACTACACGATCGCCCGCATGGTCGACGCCTGCGCGGCGCACGGAATCCTGCCGTACTACGGGCCGTTCGGCGACATCAAGGACGTCGTCGCGTGCGAGGACCAGTTCCGCAACGCCTTCCTGCTCGGCTGCGTCGGCGCCTGGTCGCTGCACCCGGTGCAGATCGCCATCGCCAAGCGGGTGTTCTCGCCCTCGCCGCAGGACGTGGCCTGGGCGCACCAGGTGATCGACGCCATGGGCGACGGCACCGGCGCGGTGATGATCGACGGCAAGATGCAGGACGACGCCACGTACAAGCAGTGCCTGGTCGTCGCGGAGCTGGCCGAGGCACTGGCCGCCCGCGACCCGGAGCTGGCCGAGACCTACGCGGCCGCGCGCAAGCGGGAGGACGTGTGATGACCGACGGCAGCCTGCGGCCCCGCCGCTCCGTGCTCTACATGCCCGGCGCCAACGAGCGCGCCCTGGAGAAGGCCAAGACCCTCCCCACCGACGCGCTCATCCTCGACCTGGAGGACTCCGTCGCGCCGGACGCCAAGGCCGACGCCCGCAAGCGGGTCGCCGCCGCCGCGGCGAGCGGCGAGTACGGCTACCGCGAGGTGACGATCCGGGTCAACGCGCCCGGCACCCCCTGGCACGCCGACGACCTGCGGGCCGCCGCCGAGGCCGGGCCCGACGCCGTCGTGGTGCCCAAGGTGGACTCGCCCGAGACCGTACGGCAGGTGGAGGCCGCGCTGGAGGCGGCCGGCGCGCCGGACCGCACCGCGATCTGGGCGATGGTCGAGACACCGGCCGCGATGTTCGACGCCCGGGCCATCGCCGCCGCGTCCGAGCGGCTCACCGTCCTGGTCATGGGCACCAACGACCTGGCCAAGGAACTGCACGCCGAGCACGTCCCCGGCCGGGCGCCGCTGCTCACCGGACTGTCCCTCGCCCTGCTGGCCGCCCGCGCCTGCGGCAAGGTCATCTTGGACGGTGTCTACAACGACGTGCAGGATCTGACCGGCTTCGAGGCGGAGACCCTCCAAGGGCGGCAGCTCGGATTCGACGGCAAGACGCTCATCCACCCCAAGCAGCTCGAGCCCTGCAACCGGATCTTCGCGCCCGCCGAGGCGGAGGTCGAAAGGTCCCGCCGGATCATCGACGCCTTCGAAGAGGCCACGTCACAGGGGCGCGGGGTGGTCACGGTGGACGGCAGGATGATCGAGAACCTGCATGTGGACGAGGCCCGCCGGGTGCTCGCGCTGGCCGCGGCGGTCGCCGGCCGCTGACCCGAATGGCCGCATCGGCCACGAATGACCTCAGTTCGGACCGTACGGAGTGCGTGGCCCCGTGACCAGCGGACGCGGCCACGCACTCCGGCGTCTCTGTTGGGATCCACCATGAAGTCCGCGCGGACACTGTACGAAGTCGATGGCCCGTTCCGAGGCAGTCGCTCGTAGTGTCGATGCATGACCACATCGCAAGAGGTGCCCGCGGACGTCAACGACGCCCGCGGTCGCGTGGCAGAGCTGCTCGCCATCCGCGAGGAAGTACGCCGCGGACCCAGCGAGCGGGCGACCGAGGCCCAGAAGGCCAAGGGGAAGCTCACCGCCCGCGAGCGCATCGACCTGCTCCTCGACGAGGACAGCTTTCGCGAGGTCGAGCCGCTGCGGCGGCACCGTGCGGTCGGCTTCGGCCTGGAGGCCAAGCGCCCGTACACCGATGGCGTGATCACCGGCTGGGGCACCGTCCACGGCCGTACCGTCTTCGTGTACGCCCACGACTTCCGGATCTTCGGCGGCGCGCTGGGCGAGGCCCACGCCACCAAGATCCACAAGATCATGGACATGGCCATCTCGGCCGGTGCCCCGCTGATCTCGCTCAACGACGGCGCGGGCGCCCGTATCCAGGAGGGCGTCTCGGCGCTGGCCGGATACGGCGGCATCTTCCAGCGCAACACCAGGGCCTCCGGGGTGATCCCGCAGATCTCGGTGATGCTCGGCCCGTGCGCGGGCGGCGCGGCCTACAGCCCGGCGCTCACCGACTTCGTGTTCATGGTCCGTGAGACCTCGCAGATGTTCATCACGGGACCGGACGTCGTCCAGGCCGTGACCGGCGAGACCATCACCCAGAACGGCCTCGGCGGCGCCGACGTCCACTCGGAGATCTCCGGCGTCTCGCACTTCGCGTACGACGACGAGCAGACCTGCCTGGAGGAGGTCCGCTACCTGCTGGCGCTGCTCCCGCAGAACAACCGGGAGAACCCGCCCGCCGTGGAGTGCCAGGACCCGGCCGACCGGCGCGGCGACGTGCTGCTCGACCTGGTGCCCGCCGACGGCAACCGCGGCTACGACATGCGCAAGGTGATCGAGGAGATCGTCGACGAGGGCGAGTTCCTGGAGATCCACGAGCGCTGGGCGACCAACATCATCTGCGCGCTGTCCCGGCTCGACGGCCAGGTCGTCGGCATCATCGCCAACCAGCCGAACTCGCTGGCCGGCGTGCTGGACATCGAGGCGTCCGAGAAGGCCGCCCGCTTCGTCCAGATGTGCGACGCCTTCAACATCCCGCTGGTCACGCTGCTGGACGTGCCGGGCTTCCTGCCCGGTGTCTCCCAGGAGCACGGCGGCATCATCCGGCACGGCGCCAAGCTGCTGTACGCGTACTGCAACGCCACCGTGCCGCGGATCTCGCTGATCCTGCGCAAGGCCTACGGCGGCGCGTACATCGTCATGGACTCGCAGTCCATCGGCGCCGACCTGACCTACGCCTGGCCCACCAACGAGATCGCGGTGATGGGCGCCGACGGCGCCGCCAACGTCATCTTCCGCCGCCAGATCGCCGACGCCGACGATCCCGAGGCGATGCGCACCCGCATGGTCAAGGAGTACAAGGCCGAGCTGATGCACCCGTACTACGCGGCCGAGCGCGGCCTCGTCGACGACGTCATCGACCCGGCCGAGACGCGGGCGGTCCTCATCAGCTCGCTGGCCATGCTCCGTACCAAGCACGCCGACCTGCCGTCGCGCAAGCACGGCAACCCGCCGCAGTAGTGGCGACCTCCCGGATGGAGACCACCTTGAGCACTCCCACCGTTTCCCTCGTGCGAGTCGAGAAGGGTCACGCCGACCCCGAGGAGCTCGCGGCCCTCACGGCGATCCTGCTGGCCCGCGCGGCCGCGGGTGACGGATCGGCCGACGAGGACCGCCCGGCCCGCTCCACGGCCGGCTGGCGCCGTCTGGAGCGCACTCCCGGCTTCCGCGCCCCGCACTCCTGGCAGGGCTGACCGCTCAGCACCGCCCCGCACCGCCCAGCAGCACTAGGGCCCCGCACCTCCCGGTGCGGGGCCCTTGGTGTGTACCGGACGGGTGCGGGGACGTGCCTACCGCAGCCGGGCCATCAGGGCGTGCTCGACGAGGGTGATCAGCGCGCTCTTCGCCTCGGCACGGTGGCGGGCGTCGGTGGTGATGATCGGTGCCTCGGGCCCGATCTGCAGGGCCTCGCGCACCTCCTCGGGGCCGTACGGCTGGTTTCCGTCGAAGCCGTTGAGGGCGATGACGAACGGCAGGCCGCTGTTCTCGAAGTAGTCCACGGCCGGGAAGCAGTCCGCCAGCCGCCGGGTGTCGACCAGCACGATCGCGCCGATCGCACCGCGGACCAGGTCGTCCCACATGAACCAGAAGCGGTCCTGGCCCGGGGTGCCGAACAGGTAGAGGATCAGGTCCTCGTCCAGCGTGATACGGCCGAAGTCCATCGCCACGGTGGTCGTGGTCTTGTCCGGCGCGTGGGTGAGGTCGTCGATCCCGGCCGAAGCGGAGGTCATCACCGCCTCCGTCCGCAACGGATTGATCTCCGAGACGGCACCGACGAAGGTGGTCTTGCCCACGCCGAACCCGCCGGCCACCACGATCTTCGCAGACGTGGTCGAGCGGGTCGCGCCGCTAGGACCGGCCTCGCCGGTCCTAGAGCTTCCGAAGTCCACTGAGCACCCTTTCAAGCAATGTCACGGCTGGCTGTCCGCCCGACGACTCGTCGCCACCGGGCTGGTGAATCGCGACCAGGCCCGCTTCGGCGAGGTCGGCCACGAGAATCCGGACGACGCCCAGCGGAATGGTCAGCAGCGCGGAGATCTCCGCCACCGACTTGATCTCCCGGCAGAGCAGGCAGATCCGCTGGTGTTCCGGCAACTGCCCCCGCAGCCGCTCGGGATCGGCGGTCGTACTGACCAGCGCCTCGATGGCGAGCTGGTAGCGCGGCCTGGTGCGGCCGCCGGTCATGGCGTACGGGCGCACCAGACCGGACGGCGTCGGCGGCTTGCGGTTGCCGCCGCGCGGCGCCTGCGGTGGCTCGTACGCCTGGATCCGCGGCTGCCGGAACTGCGGCTCGGGCGCCGGTGTGGGCGCCGAGGGGAAGTTGTAGGGGTTCAGGGGCGGCTGCGGCCGGCTGCCGTACGGATCTCCGCCGGGGGACGTGCTCACGAGTCCTCCTCCTGGTCGGCTGCGCTGTCTCGTCCGGGTACCGCGGTGGCACCCGGACGAGCTGCCGCCCTGTTCGCTGGTTGACGCTAGTTGAGCAGGCTGCCCTGCAGTTCGGCCCGCAGGTCGGGGGTGAGTACGGTGCCCGCCCGGTCGACGAGGAGGGCCATTTCGTAGCCGACGAGGCCGATGTCGCACTCGGGGTGCGCGAGTACGGCGAGGGAGGAGCCGTCGGAGACGGACATGATGAAGAGGAAGCCGCGCTCCATCTCCACCACGGTCTGGTTGACCGCGCCGCCTTCGAAGATGCGGGAGGCTCCGGCGGTGAGCGAGGTCAGGCCGGAGGCGACGGCGGCGAGCTGGTCGGCGCGGTCACGGGGGAATCCGTCGGACATCGCGAGCAGCAGGCCGTCGGCGGAGACCACCACCGTGTGGGACACCCCGGGGGTGTTGTCCACGAAGTTGGTGATCAACCAGTTCAGGTTCTGTGCCGCCTGGCTCATCGGACTCAACTAGCGCTCCTGGTTCTGGGGGCCGCCGAATCGACCTTCGGTGGCCTGTCCGTTCGTATCAGTTCCAGCAGTGCGCCCTTGCTGGACGCCACGTCGCAGATTACTCAACCTGCCCCGGACGTCCTCGGGTGCGCGGGAGACCTGTGGGCCGCCCTGCGGGGTCTGCGTAGCGGTACCCGGGACCAGGTTGGCCTTGGGCACCCGTCGGGGCAGACCTGAGGGGGTGACCCCGCCTGCCTTGGGCTCGCGGACCTGCTCGGCCCGCTGCCAGTTCTCGTCGTTCGTGGAACGCCACTCGGTCGAGTCCGGCTGCGGTTCCTGCTGAGGTTCTTGACTCTCCTGAGCAGGTTGTTCCTGCGGTGGTTGGGACTGCTGCCGTCCGCGGCGCGGCAGGCCGGCGTCCGTCAGCGAAGGCGAGACTACGCTCTCCGACGGCTGGGAGGGGAGCAACGGAACGGAATCCGTTACGTCGCCCGCCACCTGGGGTTCGGATACCGGCCATCCGTTCCGGTCCGGGCGGAACCCGTCGAACCCGGGCTGCGCGCCGTTGTCGTAGCCCTGCCCGTAGCCGGGGTCGTACGGCTGCTGGTACGAGGTGTCGGCCGCTGCCGCCGGGGCGGAGAAACCGTTCTGCTCGTACCCGGGATGCGGCTGCTCGTACCCCTGCTGCTCGTAGCCGGGCTGGAAGCCCTGCTCGTACGCCTGCTGCTGGTAGCCCGGGTCGAAGCTCTGGTCGAACGAGGCGGCTTCCTGCTGGTAGCCGTCCTGCCCGTACGCCGGCTCCTGGTAGCCCTGCTGCGGCTGAGGCTGAGGCTGAGGCTGAGGCTGCCGCTCGTCGCGGTCGGCGTTGGCGCCGGCCGCCTCGAGCTGGGCGCGGCGGCCCTCCCGCAGCAGCGAGCGGCCGAGCGGGTCGAGCGGCGCGGGCGGGTTGTCGTAGCGGGAGTCGTCGAAGCCGAGCTCCGCGGCGGTCGGCTGGTGGCCGACGGCCGGCGACTGGTGCTCGGGGACGATCCGGGAGACCGTGAAGTCGCGGTCCTCGTCCTCCAGCGGCATGTCCTCGCCGCCACCACCGTGGGTGATCGGCTCGGGCAGCATGACCAGCGACGTGGTGCCCGCCTGCTCGCCCGAGGGACGCAGCTGCACGCGGATGCCGTGCCGGTCGGACAGCCGGCCGACCACGAACAGGCCCATCCGCTTGGCGATCTCGACGTCGACGGTCGGCGGGTCGGCCAGCTTGTGGTTGATGTCGGCGAAGTCCTCGGCGGTCAGGCCGATACCCCGGTCGTGGATCTCCACCATCACCCGGCCGTCCGGCAGCCGGGTCGCGGTGACCCGCACCTTGGTCTGCGGCGAGGAGAACGTGGTGGCGTTCTCCAGCAGCTCCGCGAGCAGGTGCACGAGGTCGGTCACGGCGCTGCCGTGGATGTCGGTCTCGGGGATGCCGACCAGCTCGATGCGGTCGTACGCCTCCACCTCGGAGGCGGCCGCGCGCAGCACGTCGATCAGCGGGATCGGCTGGTTCCACTGGCGGCCGGGCTCCTCGCCCGCGAGCACCAGCAGGTTCTCGCCGTTGCGGCGCATACGGGTCGCGAGGTGGTCCATCTTGAAGAGGTTGTCGAGCTGGTCGGGGTCGGCCTCGTTGTTCTCCAGCTCGGTGATCAGCGTGAGCTGGCGCTGGATGAGGCCCTGGTTGCGCAGCGAGAGGTTGGTGAAGATCGCGTTGACGTTGCCCCGCAGCAGCGCCTGCTCGGCGGCGAGCCGGACCGCCTCGCGGTGCACCTGGTCGAAGGCGCGGGCGACCTCGCCGATCTCGTCGCGGCTGGTGATCGGGATCGGCACCACGGTGGTGTCCACCCGGCCCGGGTCGGTCCTGGAGAGCTGGTCGACCAGGCTGGGCAGCCGGGTCTCGGCGATCTCGAACGCCGCCCCGCGCAGCCGCCGCATGCTGCGGCTCATCGCGCGGGCCACCATGCCCGCCACGATGAAGGCCAGGATCAGCGCCACGACCACGATCGCGGAGTTGATGATCGCGTCCCGCTTGGCGTTGGACGCGATCGTCGAGGCGTCGCTGGCGGCCTGGTCGGCGAGGTGCTGCTCGACCGTGCGGTAGGCGTCGAAGGAGAGCGTGGAGGCCGCGAAGTACGACTCCTTGGTGATGCCCTCGGCGCGCAGCTGCTCGGTCGTCTTCCCCGGCGTGGAGATCTCCGTGACCATCTTCTGCAGGTCCGGCGGCGCCACGAACGCCACCCCGGCGTCCTGCGCCTGCTGCTTGGCCGCCTTGAGCTGCGCCGCGCCCTTGGCGGCGGCCGCGCTCTGGGCCTGCTTCAGCCGGGTCACGTCGGCGGGGGTACCGCCGCCGTTGTACTCCTCGACGGAGATGCCCTGGAGGTACTCGTACGAGCCCAGCGCCGTCTTCTGCAGCGCCAGCTCGTTCGCCGAGACCGGCTTCTCGACCAGGATGTGGGTGCCGATGGACCGGGTCAGCGACTCGGCGGCCTTGGCCAGCGAGACCGCGTAGAGGGTGCGGCCGTAGGCGGTGATGTTGCTGGTGCCGTAGCCCAGCTCGTTGGCCAGCTCCATCAGCGGGTGCTGGATCTTGACGTACCACTCCTCGGTCTGCACACCGGGGAGCTGCCGGGTGTAGGCGGCCTTCCGGAGCGAGGAGAGCTGCGGCTCGACGGCGCGGAAGTTGGCCATGCGGCGCTTGAGACCGTCCAGCGGCGGCATCTTGGCCGCGGCGAGGTCGAAGGCCTGCTTGGCCTCGTCGGTGGCGCCGCGGGCGGCGCCGACCGACGGGTCGTCGGATCGGCCGGCCAGCAGCGGAACCGCGGTGACGTCGCGCTCGTTGATCAGTGCGGTGCTGTACGTCTCCGCCGCCCTGACCAGATTGGCGGTCCGTACGGCGTCGTCGGCCTGCTGCCAGGTGTCCACCGAGCTCTTCACCCGGAAGCCACCGAAGACCAGGGCGACGATCACGGGGATGAGGAGGATGACGTTCAGACGGGTCGCCACCCGCCAGTTGCGCATGCTGAAGCGGCCGCCCGGCTCATCGGGCAGTTCGGGAGCGGCGACGGCAGGAGTGCCCTCGGGACGCTGGGGGGGCGTGAAATTCCCCCGCGGGCCCTGTTGGGAGCCCGCCTCTGCTCGCCTCGTGTTCCTCACTGGACCAACAACCTCTCGGCGACGGCGCAACTAAGGCCGTTCCTACTCTCGGGTTCTGCGAATTTCAGCACGTCATGGGGGTGCTAGCCAAACGTCCGACATAGGGGAACTGACGCACGGCACGCGCTGCTCAAAAGGGACATAAGTCGCGAAGTGGGACAGGATCCGGGCCGGATATACGCGCTGTGGCACCGGCTGAGCGCGAGCAGTGTTCGGTGGCCTGCTGAAAGTCTCTCGAAATGTTATGAACACGGGGACCGGCCGTGTCGAACGACACAGCCGGTCCCCGTGACCTGCTCTTGTGTAACTTGCCGCTGGCAACTGCTACTTGAGCCGTGCCAGCAGTGCGTGCTCGACGAGCGTGATCAACGCGCTCTTCGCCTCACCGCGGTGGCGGGCGTCGGTGGTGATGATCGGTGCCTCCGGCCCGATCTGCAGGGCCTCGCGCACCTCCTCGGGACGGTACGGCTGGTGCCCGTCGAAGCCGTTGAGGGCGATGACGAACGGCAGGCCGCTGTTCTCGAAGTAGTCGACCGCCGGGAAGCAGTCCGCCAGCCGGCGGGTGTCGACCAGCACCACGGCGCCGATCGCGCCGCGGACCAGGTCGTCCCACATGAACCAGAAGCGGTCCTGCCCCGGGGTGCCGAACAGATAGAGGATCAGGTCGTCGTCGAGGGTGATACGGCCGAAGTCCATGGCCACCGTGGTGGTGGTCTTGTCCTGGACGTGGCTCAGATCGTCGATCCCGGCCGACGCCGACGTCATCACGGCCTCGGTACGCAGCGGATTGATCTCCGACACGGCACCGACGAACGTGGTCTTGCCGACGCCGAAGCCGCCGGCGACCACGATCTTGGCGGAGGTCGTCGACCGCACCGACTGCGCGCCGTACGCCGGCTGCGGCTGCGACCTAGAGCTTCCGAAGTCCACTGAGCACCCTCTCAAGCAGTGTCACATCCGGCTGGCCGCCTGCCTCGCCGCTGCCCGGCTGGTGGATGGCGACCATACCGGCCTCGGCGAGGTCGGCCACGAGAATCCTGGCGACGCCGAGCGGGATGGCGAGCAGTGCGGAGATCTCGGCCACCGACTTGATCTCACGCGTCAGATGGCAGATCCGCTGGTGTTCCGGCAGCAGTCCCGCGTACTGACCCGGGTCGGCGGTCGTGCTGACCAGGGCCTCTATGGCGAGCTGGTAGCGCGGCCTGGTGCGGCCACCGGTCATGGCGTACGGCCGAACCAGCGGCTGGTCGCCTTCCACCCCGTACGGCGCGTGGTGGGACGCGCCGTACGGGCCCGGCGAAGCGGGTGGCGGGGTCATGAGGTCCTCCGTGTCCGGGCAATGCTGTCGCGGTGCGGGAAGTACGGAACAACAACGTCTGGGAGGGAGCTGGGGGACTCTCTCAGTGCATGAGGCTGCCCTGGAGCTCGGCGCGGAGATCCGGGGTGAGCACGGCGCCCGCCCGGTCGACGAGCAGGGCCATTTCGTAGCCGACGAGGCCGATGTCGCACTCGGGGTGCGCCAGTACGGCGATGGAGGAACCCTCGGAGACGGACATGATGAAGAGGAAGCCGCGCTCCATCTCCACCACGGTCTGGTTGACCGCGCCGCCTTCGAAGATGCGGGAGGCCCCGGCCGTGAGCGAGGTCAGGCCGGAGGCGACGGCGGCGAGCTGGTCGGCGCGGTCACGGGGGAATCCGTCGGACATCGCGAGCAGCAGGCCGTCGGCGGAGACCACCACCGTGTGGGACACCCCGGGGGTGTTGTCCACGAAGTTGGTGATCAACCAGTTCAGGTTCTGTGCCGCCTGGCTCATCGCACTCAACTAACGCTCCTGATTCGTACCGAAACCACGGCCGTCGGTGTTGCCCCCGGCCTCGCGGCCCTGCTGGATACCACGGCGGAGGTTGGTCAGACGTCCGCGTACGTCGTCGGGAGCCCGCGAGATCTGCGGACCGCCCTGCGGCGCTTGCTGCGGTGCCGCACCGCCGGCGACGAGGTTGGCCCTCGGCACCCGGCGGGGCAGACCCGAGGGGGTGACCCCACCGGCCGAGGGTTCCCGTACCTGCTCGGCCCGCTGGCGCAGCGCGTCATTGGGCGAGGACCGCCAGTTCGGCGTCTCCCGGGGCAGCGGCTGCGCCACCGGAGCGGCGGGCGCGGCGGACCCGGGGGCCGACGACGGGTACGGGGAGGGAGCCGACGCGGGCACGGGCTGCTGCGGAGCGCCGCCGCCCGGCCGCTGCGCGCTGTTCGGCGCGGGCCGTTCGGGGCGGATCCGCGGCGGCGCCGACGGCGGGGCGGTACGGCCGACCGGACGCGGCGGCGGAGCCTGCTGGCCGCGTCCGCTCTGCTCGACGTGGATCTGCTGCATCCGCTCGGCCTGGCCGGTACGGAACCAGTCCGACTCGATCGCGGCGAAGATCGGCGTCGGCTCGTCACCACGGGTCGGGGCCGGCGGCAGCGCCATCGGCTCGGTCGCCATGGGGAGCGGCTGTTCTGTGCGGTGCTGCGGCGGCCGCGGGTCGCCCTGGGGCGGCTGCGGCACCGGGAAGGACCCGGTGTCGGCCGGACCGCCGGGGACGCCCTGCTGCGGCTGCTGCGGGAGCGCGTACTGGCCGGTGCTCGTGCTGTCACCGCGGGCGGGCAGCGGGTGCTGGCCCGTACCGTACGGGTCCTGCGGGTTCTGCTGGTTCTGGCCCTGGTTCTGGCCGGGGTTCTGCGGGCCCTGCTGGCGGGGACCGCCGCGCTGCGGGAGGCCCTGGCCGCCCTGGACGGGGAACTGGCCCGTGCTGCCGCTCTGCGGGGCGAAGTCGTCGTCGCGCACGGCGGGGAACTGGCTGGTGTCACCGGGGCCGCCCTGCGGCTGCCGCTGGACCGGGAACTGCCCGGTGTCGCCGGGACCGCCCTGGCCGGGCATCGCGAACTGGCCGGTGCCGTAGGTCTCCTGCGGGGTGCGGTTGCCCCCCTGGCCGAAGCCCTGGTTCTGGTTCTGGCCGGGGTTCTGCGGGCCCTGCTGGCCCGGGCCGCCGCGCTGCGGGAGGCCCTGGCCGCCCTGGACGGGGAACTGGCCCGTGCTGCCGCTCTGCGGGGCGAAGTCGTCGTCCCGGATGGCGGGGAACTGGCTGGTGTCACCGGGGCCGCCCGGCCGCGGCGGCTGCTGGGCCGGGAACTGGCCCGTGCCGCCGGGGACGCCCTGACCCTGGCCCTGGCCGGGGCCCTGACCCTGGCGCGGCGTCGGGCCGGGACGGCCGCCGAACACGTCGGAGCGGAACCCGGCGGGGCCGGTGCTCTGCGGCTGCGGCGGCGGGAACTGGCCCTGCTGGCCGCCCTGCGGCCGCCCGCCGAACGGGTCGCCGCCACCGGGCCGCTGGCCCTGCGAGGGCGCGTCGAACGGCGAGGCCGCCTCGACGTCCTCGTGGCCGCGCGGGGTGTCGTGCGCGCCGCGGTCGTCGGGGAAGCCCTGCCCGTTGCCGGGACCGGAGTCCTGGGCCCAGCGCGGGGTGCCGCCCGGCTGCTGCGGGGCGCCGCCGCCGGGACGGCCGCCGCCCGCGTTCAGCGCGGCGCGCGGGGCACCGCCCGCCACCGGGGTGCGCTGCGGCGGCTTGGGCATCTGCGGGCCGTTGCCGAAGGCACCGGCGATACCCGAGCCCGTGGGGGCCGGGGGAGCGCCCGCCGGGCGCCCGCCCTTGGCGTTCTTGGCGCCGGGAGCGCCCGCACCGCCCTGGGTGACGTCCACCGGCAGCATGACGAGCGCCGTGGTGCCGCCCGAGTCGGACGGGCGGAGCTGGATGCGGATGCCGTGCCGCAGGGACAGCCGGCCGACCACGAACAGGCCCATGCGGCGGGAGACGGAGACGTCCACCGTCGGCGGGTTCGCCAGCCGGTCGTTGATGTCGGCCAGGTCCTCGGGGGACAGGCCGATACCGGTGTCGTGGATCTCGATCAGCACCCGGCCGTCGGGCAGGGAGTGACCGGTGACACGCACCTTGGTCTGCGGCGAGGAGAACGAGGTGGCGTTCTCCAGCAGCTCGGCGAGCAGGTGGACGAGGTCGTTGACGATACGGCCGGTGACCTCGGCCGACGGCACGGAGGTCAGTTCGATCCGCTCGTACTGCTCCACCTCGGACGCGGCGGCGCGGAGCACGTCGACCAGCGGGACGGGGCGGGTCCACCGGCGGCCCGGCTCCTCACCGGCGAGAACCAGCAGGTTCTCACCGTTGCGGCGCATGCGGGTCGCGAGGTGGTCGAGCTTGAAGAGCGAGGAGAGCTGGTCCGGGTCCGCCTCGCGCGACTCCAGCTCGGAGATGAGCGAGAGCTGGCGCTGGATGAGGCCCTGGCTGCGGCGCGAGAGGTTGGTGAACATCGCGTTGACGTTCCCTCGCAGCAGCGCCTGCTCGGCGGCGAGCCGTACGGCCTCGCTGTGGACCTCGTCGAACGCGCGGGCCACCTGGCCGATCTCGTCGCGGCTGTTGATGCCGATCGACTCGACCGAGGTGTCCACGTCCTGCGGGTCGGTCTCGGAGAGCTGCTTGACCAGCTCGGGCAGCCGCTTCTGGGCGACGTCCTGCGCGGTCTGCTGCAGCCTGCGCAGCGAGCGGATCATCGAGCGGGCGACGACGAAGGCGCCGACCACGGCGACACCGAGGACGAGCAGGATGATCGCGCCGGAGATCAGCGCTTCCTGCTTGGCCTCGCTCTGCAGCTTCAGCGACTTCTGCTGCATCTCGTTGAGCAGCGACCGCTCGATCTGGCTCATCGCCTGGATCTTGGTCTTGGCCGCGTCGTCCCAGTCGAGGTACGAGACGTTGGCGAACTTGGTGATGCCGTCCTCGGCCGCCGCGATCCGGTCGCGCATGGTGTCGTGCGCGCTGATCGTGTCGTTGCCGCCGCTGAGCGGGGCCATCAGCGTGGCGCTTCCGTCGCCGTAGATCGTCTGGAAGCGCTGGATCTGGATGTTCTCGTTGTTCGCGCCCCACCGGACCGACTGGTAGTCGTTCGAGTCGAGCTTGCGGTCCGGGCTGGCGAGCGCGGCGCTGATCACCGCGCGCTGGATCGACTCGTACTCCTTGGCGGAGGAGAACGCGGCCAGCGCGCGGGTGCTCTGGATCATCTCCGGGTTGTTGGTGGCCTGCGCCATGTCCTGGGAGAGCGACAGCAGCGACTGCACCAGCGCGTCGTACTGGGAGACGGTCGTGGCGATCGACGCCTGCGAGGTGTACGCCTGGTCCCGCAGCTGGGACAGGCCGGTGAGCGCGGTGTCGATCGCGATCAGGCTGGAACGGACGCCGCTGAACAGCGAGTCGTTCGAGGAGATGTTGTCGCTCGACTCGCGGTAGAGCTTGTACTCGCGGTCGGTGGCCTGCCGGGCCGCGATGACCGCGTCGCTCTTGAGGTTGCCGGAGGTCAGCGGACCGGCGGAGCTGTCCCGCTCCTCCTGCAGCGCGTCGGCGAGGTCGGTCGCGTGCTCGGTGATGTCGGTCAGCGACTTCATGCGCTCGAGCTGGTGGATGTTGTCCAGCGAGCTGCTGATCCGCAGACCGCCCAGGGCGGAGGCGGTGACCACCGGCAGAGCGAGGAGGGACACAAGTCTGGTGCTGATGCGCCAGTTGCGCATGGCTATTCGTGGGCCGGGCTTGCCCGCGAGGCCGGTGATCCGGCCCGCGTCGATACCGCTCGGCGTGCTCGTCCGTCCGGTGGCCGCAGTCGTGCCCGGCGTGGCGCTCGCCGAGTCGCCCGCCTGCTGCGGTGTCGGGCCGTTGCCGGTCCCGCCGGGCTGCTGCTTCGGGTCGCCCGCAGCGCCGCTGTCCCTCTTGAAACGTCCCTGCACTAGCGTCGCAACCTCTGGACCAGGCGTCCCCCGCAATAAAGCGGACAGGACGGTGTCGAGTCATGGGGGCTCAGACCACCCCCGGATTGCAGAGGAGGCCGTTGTCGCCCTTCACCGCCGCTCGGTGCCCGTTCGCGCCCCCTGCGCGCCGGCTCGATGTGATGCGGCGGTCCGGGGAATTCCAGCACAGTGCTGGATCTCCCAACAAGGCCCGTTGCCGACCTGTTGGAATTGGTCACTCAACGCTGAACGGTGGGCACGGAGCGTTGAGTGGTGATTTGGTGAAAGCGGGAGATTTCGGACCTGGCGGTCACCCGTTCCGCTCCGCTCTCCGTCGCCCCAGTCGCGCTGATCGCGGGCGGTCTGTGGGTGTACGTGGCCAATGCCCGATTCCGGTGCGACGGCCGGGTGTCCGTAATGACCGCTATGGGACTCACTTGGTGAGCAAAATCACAGCAAGATGGATGTCTGGACCACGTTGTTGCGGGAAAGGGCGGCACTAGCCTTGCCCTTTACACCAAGCGGCTTTCTGTCAACCAGCGCCCTCTGGGGCGCCCCGAGTCCCCGAGGTCCACACGGCCGATGAAGACCACCATGATGTTCCGCCCGATCGCCAACCCCCGTCGCACCACCCTGGCCCACCTGAAGGACGCGGCGGAACTGGAGGCCCTGGCGGTCGAGGTGCCCGCGGTGGACACGGCGGCCGGCGAGCAGGCGCTGCCGCAGCAGACCGCCAACCCCCGGCGCACCGTACTCAACGAGCTGCCCACCGCCTGAGCCGGGGCGCCGCGGCGGCGGGGCCCTGACCGGGCCTTCGCGTGACGCACCGCGGATAGGCTGCACGTATGCGCATCGCCAGGTTCTCCATTGACGGCAACGTCGCCTTCGGCGCGGTCGAGGGCGACGCGGCCGTACCCGACGGCCTCGTCCTGGACATCATCAAGGGCATCCCGTTCGCGGACTTCGAGCTCTCCGGTACGAAGGTGCCGCTGGACAAGGTGCGGCTGCTGCCGCCGGTCCTGCCCAACAAGGTCGTCGCCATCGGGCGGAACTACGCCGCACACGCCGCCGAACTGGGCAACGAGGTCCCCAGCGCCCCCTGGGCGTTCTTCAAGCCGTCGACCTCCGTCATCGGCCCCGGCGACCCGATCGTGTACCCCTCGTTCTCCCAGGAGGTGCACCACGAGGCCGAACTGGCCGTCGTCATCGGCCGGATGTGCCGCGAGGTGCCGCGCGAGCGGGTCAAGGACGTCATCCTCGGCTACACCTGCGCCAACGACGTGACGGCCCGCGACACCCAGCGGGCCGAGAAGCAGTGGGCCCGGGCCAAGGGCTTCGACTCCTCCTGCCCGCTGGGCCCCTGGATCGAGACCGGCATCGACCTGGAGACGGCCTCCGACCTCGCCATCACCGCGACGGTCAACGGCGAGCTGCGCCAGGCCGGCCGCACCGCCCAGATGACCCACTCCATCGAGGACCTGATCGTCAACATCACCGAGGCGATGACGCTGCTCCCCGGCGACGTGCTGCTCACCGGCACCCCGGCCGGCGTCGGCCCGATGGTCCCCGGCGACGAGGTCGCCGTCACGATCGAGGGCATCGGCACCCTGACCAACAAGGTCGTCGCCCGCGGCTGACGCCCGCCGTCCCTACGATCGGCGGTATGGCGATCCGCGCGGTCCTGTGGGACATCGACGACACGCTCTTCGACTACACCGGCACCGACCGGGCGGCGATGCGCCGCCACCTGGAGCACGAGGGCCTGCCCGACGGATTCGCCTCCGTCGAGCAGGCCCTGCTGCGCTGGCAGGAGCTGACCACCCTGCACTGGGCGAGGTTCGCCGCCGGGGAGACCGACTTCCAGGGGCAGCGCAGGGACCGGGTGCGGGACCTGCTGGGCGGCGCCCTGAGCGACGCGGAGGCGGACGCCTGGTTCGACCGCCACGTCGTCCACTTCGAGGCCGCCTGGGCGCTCTTCCCGGACGCGGTCCCCGTCCTGGACTGGCTGGCCGCCGACTACCGGCACGCGGTGCTGTCCAACTCCGCGCTGAGCCACCAGGAGCGCAAGCTGACGGCGCTCGGCGTGCGCGACCGCTTCGAGACCGTGCTGTGCGCTGCGGAACTGGGCGTCCACAAGCCCGATCCGCTGGCCTTCCGGGCCGCCTGCGAGGCGCTGCGGCTGGCCCCGGCCGAGGTCGCCTACGTCGGTGACCAGCCGGACATCGACGCCCGCGGTGCCGCCGAGGCGGGCCTGCTCGGCATCTGGCTGGACCGCGACGACGTGGGCGGACGCCCCGAGCTGGTGCGGATCACGGGGCTGGCGCACCTCCCTGACCTGCTGCGCGGCGATACCCGTTTTGGAGCGCTGTCCCGGATCGGGTAATGTTCTTCTTGCGCCGCCCGAGAGGGCCGAATGGCCCGGCCGGACAGCGTGACCCGAACACAAACCCCGTCAGGGGTTGCGTTTTGGTGGGGTATGGTGTAATTGGCAACACGGCTGATTCTGGTTCAGTTGTTCTAGGTTCGAGTCCTGGTACCCCAGCGCATTTCGCTCATCGCAGTGCAAGCCCCCGTTGTGTAGCGGCCTAGCACGCCGCCCTCTCAAGGCGGTAGCGCCGGTTCGAATCCGGTCGGGGGTACAGATCCTTCCCGCGTGATCACCTGGGTCGCTCCCGCTGATCATGATGCAGGATCGCTAGGGCCCCCGTTGTGTAGCGGCCTAGCACGCCGCCCTCTCAAGGCGGTAGCGCCGGTTCGAATCCGGTCGGGGGTACACAGAACTTCGGTACGGCGAGGTCCCTCACTCCGGTGGGGGACCTTCTCGCTGTACGGACCCGGTCCGCGGCTACAGCCCGAACCGGCGGGCGGACTCCTGCTCCTGGGCCAGCCGCCGCAGGCACAGCAGCACCGGCTCGAAGAGCACCGCGTCCGCCACCGCCGCCTCGACCTGCTCCACCGCTGTGGGAAGCGTCTCCAGGTTGTCGAGGTCGAGGACGGCCAGCCGCCCCAACTGCTCGGCGTACGGCTGCAGATAGTCCGCGTCGCAGGGGTAGCCGAGGTGCTTGAGCCGGACCATGACGGCCACCAGGGCACGGTAGTTGGGGGAGAGGTCGCCGATCTCGCAGGCGTCGCTCCAGCCGAGGCGGTCCAGCAGGAGGTCCACCTCCCGCCGTGCGACGGCGACTTCGGGGTCGTTGTCGTCCGGGTCCTCGCCGTGCGGCAGCGACCACAGGGCGGCGCCCAGCCGGATCGTGCGGCCCAGCGAGTCGTCGTCGACCGCGGAGAGCACCTCGCGGGCGGTGGCCACCGGGACCCGGCCGACCTGGATCAGCGCCCGTACCAGCCGCAGCCGGCGCAGGTGCGACTCGTCGTAGTCGGCCTGGGTGGCGCTGATCCGGCGGCCCTGGGGAAGCAGCCGCTCCCGCAGGTAGTACTTGATGGTGGCGGTGGACACCCCGCTCGCCTCGCTGAGCTCCGCCAGCCGCATACCCTTGCGCCTTCCCCTTGGAGAGTGCGACTATCCAATCATGGATAGTGTCGCTATCCAATCGCCGCCAGTCCCATGTCGTCGCAGCCCCGGGGGAGCCGTCATGACGTCCGTACTGCCCGCAGAGCCCACCACCGCTGACGCGCGGGGCGAGGTCGTCGTCTTTCTCATCGGCATGCGGATCAACCGCATGTGGGCGGTGCGCCGCTGGCTGCCGGTGTTCCTCGCGATGCCGCGGATGCTGCGCGAGCTGTCCGCCGACAAGGACAGCGGACTGCTCAGCCATGTGCTGCTCACCGCCTCGCCGCGCACCTACTACGTCGTGCAGTACTGGGAGTCCACGCAGAAGCTGTTCGCCTATGCCGCGGACCAGGACAGCCTGCACCGGCCCGCCTGGGCCGCCTTCAACCGCCGTGCGCGCAAGGGCGGTTCGCAGGTCGGCATCTGGCACGAGACCTACGCCGTCCCGGCCGGTTCCTACGAGGCGGTCTATCTGTCCATGCCGCCGTTCGGCCTCGCGGCCGCCCACGGAGTGGTCCCGCTGGCCGCCCGCGGCAGGACCGCGGCGGACCGGCTCGCCTACCGCGCCCCGGCGGCCGACACGGTCTGACGGCACCGGCAGACGGCATCCGGCGGAGCCCGGTCGCCGTCAGCCGGTGCGGCGCAGCGCCTCGGTCAGCCGGGCCGCGGCGTCGATGACGGCCTGGGCGTGCATCCGGCCCGGGTGGCGGGTCAGCCGCTCGATGGGGCCGGAGACCGAGACGGCGGCCACCACGCGGTTGGAGGGGCCGCGGACGGGGGCGGAGACCGAGGCGACGCCCGGCTCCCGCTCGCCGATGGACTGCGACCAGCCGCGGCGCCTGACCCCGGACAGGGCGGTGGCGGTGAAGCGCGCCCCCTGAAGGCCGCGGTGCAGCCGCTCGGGCTCCTCCCAGGCCATCAGGACCTGCGCGGCCGAGCCCGCCTTCATCGGCAGCGTGGAGCCCACCGGCACGGTGTCCCGCAGTCCGGACAGGCGTTCCGCCGCCGCCACGCAGATCCGCATGTCGCCCTGCCGGCGGTAGAGCTGCGCGCTCTCGCCCGTGACGTCCCGCAGATGGGTCAGCACCGGGCCCGCGGTCGCCAGCAGCCGGTCCTCACCGGCGGCGGCGGCCAGCTCGGACAGCCGGGGGCCCAGGATGAAGCGGCCCTGCATGTCGCGGGCCACCATGCGATGGTGTTCGAGCGCGACCGCCAGCCGGTGCGCGGTGGGGCGGGCGAGACCCGTGGCGCCGACAAGGCCGGCCAGGGTGGCCGGTCCTGACTCCAGTGCGCTGAGCACCAGAGCAGCCTTGTCGAGAACGCCGACGCCGCTAGAGTTGTCCATGCAACGATATTCGCGTCTCACACTGTGAAACGCAAGTTCAATTTTCCGGAGAACGCGTCAGGCTGGGGAGACAAGCGCAGGACTCACACCAACAAGCCCGCAAGGGCGCGGGCCGGAGGGACAGCGATGGGTAGGACACTCGCGGAGAAAGTCTGGGACGACCATGTCGTCCGCCGCGCCGAGGGCGAGCCCGATCTGCTCTTCATCGATCTTCACCTGCTGCACGAGGTGACCAGCCCCCAGGCGTTCGACGGGCTGCGGATGAACGGCCGACCGGTGCGCCGTACCGACCTCACCATCGCCACCGAGGACCACAACACCCCCACCCTCGACATCGACAAGCCGATCGCCGACCCCGTCTCGCGCACCCAGCTGGAGACGCTGCGCAAGAACTGCGCGGAGTTCGGCGTCCGGCTGCACCCGCTGGGCGACGTCGAGCAGGGCGTTGTCCACGTGGTGGGACCGCAGCTGGGACTGACCCAGCCCGGCACCACCGTGGTCTGCGGTGACTCGCACACCTCCACGCACGGCGCTTTCGGCGCGCTGGCGTTCGGCATCGGCACCTCGCAGGTGGAGCACGTACTGGCCACCCAGACGCTGCCGCTGGCGCCCTTCAGGACCATGGCGATCACCGTCGACGGCGAACTGCCCGACGGCGTCACCGCCAAGGACCTGATCCTCGCCGTGATCACCGAGATCGGCACCGGCGGCGGCCAGGGCTATGTCATCGAGTACCGCGGCTCGGCCATCGAGAAGCTGTCGATGGAATCCCGGATGACCGTCTGCAACATGTCGATCGAGGCGGGCGCGCGGGCCGGCATGATCGCCCCCGACAAGACCACCTTCGACTACCTGGAAGGGCGCGCGCACGCCCCGAAGGGCGAGGACTGGGACGCCGCCGTCGCCTACTGGGAGACGCTGCGCACCGACGACGACGCGGTCTTCGACCACGAGGTGCGGATCGACGCCTCCACGCTGGCGCCGTTCGTCACCTGGGGCACCAACCCCGGCCAGGGCGCACCGCTGAGCGCGTCCGTGCCGGACCCGGCGTCCTTCGCCGACCCGGGCGACCGGCTCTCCGCAGAGAAGGCGCTGGAGTACATGGGCCTGTCCGCCGGGCAGCCGCTGCGCGAGGTCTCCGTCGACACCGTCTTCGTCGGCTCCTGCACCAACGGCCGGATCGAGGACCTGCGGGCCGCCGCCTCGGTCGTCGAGGGCCGCAAGGTGGCCGACGGCGTCCGCATGCTGGTCGTACCGGGCTCGGTACGGGTCGCGCTGCAGGCCGTCGAGGAGGGCCTGGACAAGGTGTTCACCGCCGCGGGCGCCGAATGGCGGCACGCGGGTTGCTCGATGTGCCTGGGTATGAACCCCGACCAACTGGCCCCGGGCGAGCGCTCCGCGTCCACCTCCAACCGCAACTTCGAGGGACGGCAGGGCAAGGGCGGCCGTACGCACCTGGTGTCACCCCAGGTCGCCGCCGCCACCGCGGTGCTGGGCCATCTCGCCTCGCCCGCCGACCTGTCCGACGACACAAACGCCCGTACCCCCGCGGAGGTCTGAGCCCCATGGAAGCCTTCACCACACACACCGGCCGGGCCGTACCGCTGCGCCGCGGCAACGTGGACACCGACCAGATCATCCCGGCCCACTGGCTGAAGAAGGTCACCCGCAACGGTTTCGAGGACGGTCTGTTCGAGGCGTGGCGCAAGGACGAGACCTTCGTCCTCAACGCCCCCGAGCGGCAGGGCGCCACCGTGCTGGTGGCCGGCCCCGACTTCGGCACCGGCTCGTCCCGCGAGCACGCGGTGTGGGCGCTGCAGAACTACGGCTTCAAGACCGTGATCTCGTCCCGGTTCGCCGACATCTTCCGTGGCAATTCACTGAAGAACGGCCTGCTCACGGTGGTGCTGCCGCAGGAGACCGTGGAGCGGCTCTGGCAGCTGACCGAGGCGGACCCGCAGGCCGAGATCACCGTCGACCTGGTGGCCCGCGAGGTCCGCGCCGAGGGTGTCACCGCGCCGTTCACGCTCGACGACAACGCCCGCTGGCGGCTGCTGGAAGGGCTGGACGACATCAGCCTGACGCTGGCCAACGAGGCGGACATCTCCGCGTTCGAGGCCCGGCGGCCGTCGTACAAGCCGAGCACCGTGCAGGTCTGACCCCGCGAACCGGCGAGATCCCGGTTCACGACCTCGAAGCGCCCCCTGCTCTGTTCGCAGGGGGCGCTTCGGCATGTCCGGGGGGGGCCGATGGAGGGCTCACCGAGGGGGGCCAGCGGCGTCCGGAACCGGGTCCGGAACACCCGGTTGGCCCTGTCACTCCCGACAACTCGCCGCAGATGGCACAATCGACGCATGGAACGCGACGGCCAACTCCAGCTCTACGGGGTTCTCGCCGCGCGTCTGAAGCAGGCGCACATGCGGGTCGCGAATCCCGAAGTCCCTGATGGGACACGACGGGAGTTGAGTCGGCGGCTGCTGGCGGTGACCGCGGTGGCGAAGCACGATCTCGCCGACGCGGCACGGCGTCTGGACGTGTTAACGGCTGAGTTGGACGAGCTCGGAATCCCCGATCGCTGAACGCGTTGAGCACCGAGTTCGTTGCGGCACAAGGGTGATTCGCCCGTTTCGTATTTGATTTGCGGTATATATCCGCCTAGCGTGCGAAAAGGCCCGCACTCATTCGCCGGGCAAGTTTCCGAAGGGGAAGACGTGAACAAGGCGCAGCTCGTAGAAGCGATTGCCGACAAGGTAGGCGGCCGCCAGGCCGCCGCGGACGCGGTTGACGCGGTTCTCGACGCGATCGTCCGCGCGGTCGTCTCCGGCGACCGTGTGTCGGTCACCGGATTCGGTTCGTTCGAGAAGGTCGAGCGTCCGGCCCGTTACGCTCGCAACCCCCAGACCGGGGAGCGGGTCCGGGTGAAGAAGACCTCGGTGCCGCGGTTCCGTGCGGGCCAGGGCTTCAAGGACCTGGTCAGCGGCACCAAGAAGCTCCCGAAGAACGACGTCGCGGTCAAGAAGGCCCCCAAGGGCAGCCTGAGCGGCGGCGCTTCCACCACGACCCGGACCAGCACCAAGAAGGCGGCCGCCAAGAAGGCCACCGCGGCCAAGAAGACGGTCGCGAAGAAGGCCACGGCGGCCAAGAAGACGGTCGCCAAGAAGACCACCGCGGCCAAGAAGACCACCGCCAAGAAGGCGGCGGCGAAGAAGACCACCGCCAAGAAGGCGGCGGCCAAGAAGGCCCCGGCCAAGAAGGTCACCGCCAAGAAGGCCCCGGCCAAGAAGGCCACGGCCCGCAAGACGGCCGCCAAGCGCACCGCCAGGAAGTAGCCCCCAGGGTCACCCCTGACCGCGCCGGGCCGGGCTCCCCACGAGGGAAGCCCGGCCCGGCGCAGTTTTTTTGCCCGTCAGGCGGGGTCCGGGAAGGTCTGCAGGGTCAGGAACGTCACCCTGCGCGCGGAGCCCGCACCCTCGGTGCGGATACGGACCCGCTGCCCGGGGCGCAGCAGCCGCAGCTCGCCCGCGTCGAACGCGGGAGCGTCGAAGGGGAGCGGGGTGCCGTCGTCGAGCAGCACACTGCCGGTCCTGGTCTCTGCGTCGAAAGTGAACGCGGTTGCCTGCATAGCGCCAGCCTAGGGCAGGCGCGGCTCGGTGGCGGACGGCGAGAAGGCGGCAAAAAGGGCAGTGGTGCGGGGGCCGACGCCCAAGGTGAGGGCGGCGCGGAGGTCGTCGCCGGTGTCGACGTCCTGGCGGACGGAGGTGACGTCGGGCAGCGTGATCTCGCGGGCGCCGGTGGCCAGGTGGCGGGCCCGGGAGGGGCCGCCGAAGGCGGGGGAGAGGGGCGCCGCCGCGGGCGCGGCGAGCAAGGTTGTCCCCACACCGGCCGCATCGGCCAGGAAAGCGCGCTCCTGGGCGCCCGCGGCCGCCCGCAGCACCTGCGCGAGCTCGGCGGGCCGCAAGGCCGGGAGATCGCCGTTCAGCGCCGCGACCGCCGCACCCGGCCTGCGCTCACGCACCCGCCCGGCGCCGTACCGCAGCGCGGCGTTCAGCCCCGCCGCCGGGGCGTCCGGCACCACGAACGCCCCGAGACCGGCCAGTTCCGCCGAGGCCCGCTCGTCGTCCGTGACCACTGTCACGTCCACCACCCCCGCGCACTCCAGCACCGCCGCCACGGTGTCCAGCGCGAACGCCAGCGCCAGCGCGGGCCGTACCGCCCCCGCCGCCTCCGCCAGCCTGCTCTTCGCCACCGCAAGCGGCTTCAGCGGCACCACCACAGACCACTCCCGGGTCACATCACTCGCCACAGCCCCATTGTGCGGCCTTCCCCGACGCGGTCCTCAGGCCGCTAACGGCTGGCGTTAACGTGTGCGTAGCCGCGAGACTTGTGCGGCTGCACGGGTGGTGCTGTACGGGTGCAGCGCCACAGCAACGAAGAGGAGTCCTGGTGTCCCGCCGCAGAATCGGTTTCTGGTACCGCCTGGCGGCCGTCATCGCGAAGCCGCCGCTCATTGTGTTCTTCAAGCGCGATTGGCACGGAATGGAGCACATTCCGGCGGACGGCGGATTCATCACGGCGCTCAACCACAACTCGTACCTGGACCCCCTGTCGTACGGGCATTTCCAGTACAACACCGGCCGCGTCCCGCGCTTCCTGGCCAAGGCGGCGCTCTTCAAGCCCTTCTTCGTCGGCACCATGCTGCGCGGCACGGGCCAGATCCCGGTCTACCGCGAGTCGACCGACGCGGCCAACGCGTTCCGCGCCGCCGTGGACGCCATCAACTCCGGCGAGTGCGTCGTGTTCTACCCGGAGGGCACGCTCACCCGCGACCCCGGCCTGTGGCCGATGGTCGGCAAGACCGGCATCGCCCGGGTCGCGCTGCTCACCAAGGCGCCCGTGATCCCCGTCGCGCAGTGGGGCGCCCACGAGGTGGTGCCGCCGTACGCCAAGGAGAAGAAGGTACGGCTGCTGCCGCGCAAGACGCTCCGGGTGCTCGCCGGACCCCCGGTCGACCTGACCGAGTTCTACGGCCAGGAGCCCACCCCCGAGGTGCTGCGCCAGATCACCGAGAAAATCATGCTGCGCGTCAGCGGGCAGCTCGCCGAACTGCGCGGCGAACCCGCGCCCGCCGCGCTCTACAACCCGCGTGCGGCCCGGGAGGGCAAGTGACGGCCCGCTGCGCGGTCTACGGCACCGGTTCCTGGGGCACCGCCTTCGCGATGGTGCTCGCCGACGCCGGGTGCGAGGTGTCGCTCTGGGGCCGCCGCCCCGAACTGGCGGCGGCGATCAACGCCACCCGCAGGAACCCCGACTACCTGCCCGAACTCGAACTCCCCGCCGGCGTCACCGCCACCGCCGACCCGGCCGAGGCCGCCCGCGACGCCGAGTTCGTCATCCTCGCCGTGCCCTCGCAGACCCTGCGCGGCAACCTGGCCGAATGGGCGCCGCTGCTGCGCCCCGACGCGGTGCTGGTCAGCCTGATGAAGGGCGTCGAACTCGGCACCGCCAAGCGGATGAGCGAGGTGATCGAGGAGGTCGCCAAGGCCGGCCCCGACCGCGTCGCCGTCCTGTCCGGCCCCAACCTCGCCCCGGAGATCGCCGCCCGGCAGCCCGCCGCGTCCGTCGTCGCCTGCCGTGACGAGGCCGTCGCCCGCCGCTTCCAGGCCGCCTGCCACACCCGCTACTTCCGCCCCTACACCAACACCGACGTCGTCGGCTGCGAACTCGGCGGCGCCGTCAAGAACGTCATCGGCCTCGCGGTCGGCATCGCCGACGGCATGGGCCTGGGCGACAACACCAAGGCGTCGCTGATCACCCGCGGACTGGCCGAGACGACCCGGCTGGGCCTGGCCATGGGCGCCGACGCGCACACCTTCGCGGGCCTGGCGGGCATGGGCGACCTGGTCGCCACCTGCTCCTCGCCGCTGTCGCGCAACCACACCTTCGGCATCAACCTCGGCCGCGGGATGACCCTCGCCGAGACCATCGCCGTCACCAGCCAGACCGCCGAGGGCGTCAAGTCCTGCGAGTCCGTGGCCGATCTGGCCAGGCGGCACGGCGTCGACATGCCGATCACCGACACCGTCGTCGACATCGTGCACAACGGCAAGCCGCCGGTCGTGGCCGTGCGGGAGTTGATGTCACGCTCCGCGAAGCCGGAGCGGTAGGGTCGTCGCGACATGAGCAACCTTCCCTCTCCCCAGAGTCCGGACCGCGCTGACCAGGGCTACCCGCGCAAGCCGCGGGTCGCCGTCGTCTTCGGCGGGCGCAGCTCCGAGCACGGCGTCTCGGTGGTGACCGCGGCCAGCGTGCTCGCCGCGATCGACCGCGACAAGTACGACGTCCTGCCCATCGGCATCACCACCGAGGGCCGCTGGGCGCTGACCGCCGACGCTCCCGAGCGGATGGCCATCGCCGACCGCAGGATGCCCACCGTGGAGCAGGTCACCGACCACGAGGGCGCCGTCGTGCTGCCCGTGGACCCGGCCAGCCGCGAGGTCGTCTACACCGAGGCAGGCGCCGTGCCCAAGGCGCTCGGCGAGGTCGACGTCGTCTTCCCGATGCTGCACGGCCCGTACGGCGAGGACGGCACCCTGCAGGGCCTGCTGGAACTCTCCGGCGTCCCGTACGTCGGCGCGGGCGTGCTCGCCTCCGCCGTCGGCATGGACAAGGAGTACATGAAGCGGGTCTTCACCTCCTTCGGCCTGGCCGTCGGCCCGTACACCGTGCTCCGCCCGCGCGAGTGGGAGCAGGACCGCGACGCGGCCCGCGCCAAGGTCACCGCCTTCGCCGCCGAGCACGGCTGGCCGGTGTTCGTGAAGCCCGCGCGCGCCGGTTCGTCGTTCGGCATCACCAAGGTCGACGGGCCCGAGGGGCTCGACGCCGCGATCGCCGAGGCCAGGCGGCACGACCCCAAGGTCATCGTCGAGGCGCTGCTGAGCGGGCGCGAGATCGAGTGCGGCGTGCTGGAGTTCGAGGACGGCCCGCGCGCGTCGGTGCCCGCGGAGATCCCGCCGGTCACCAGCCACGCCTTCTACGACTTCGAGGCGAAGTACATCGACTCCGCCGAGGGGATCGTCCCGGCGCCGCTCACCGACGAGCAGACCGCGGAAGTCCGGCGGCTCGCCGTCGAGGCGTTCGAGGCCGCCTCCTGCGAGGGTCTGGTCCGCGCGGACTTCTTCCTGCTCGACAGCGGCGAGTTCGTGATCAACGAGATCAACACCATGCCCGGCTTCACGCCGATCTCGATGTACCCGCGGATGTGGCAGGAGAGCGGGGTCAGCTACCCCGAACTCATCGACCTGCTGATCCAGGCGGCGCTGCGCCGCTCCACCGGACTGCGCTGAGACCCGCGGCCCGGCCCCGGACAGGGCCGGGCCGCGGCGTCACGCCACCGGGATCGACTTCTTGACGGCGTCGGCGAGGTCGCTGAGCGGACCGACGTCGCCGGCGAACTTCTTCGGCAGGGTGACCTCGACATACGCCTTGCGCAGCGTCGTGGTCAGCCGGAAGGTGCCGCCCGGCCGCTGCTCGATCGACCAGCCGACCCCGTCGACGTCGACCCCGTCGGCGTTCGGGTCGTTGTCGACCAGCGGCCGCTGCACCCCGCAGCGCAGAACGATGGCCGGATTTCCCCATCCGGCAACCAGGTCCGAGCGCGTCTTGAGATCATGCCGGGAGAGCCCGATCACCTTGCTCGGCAACTCCTGGTGCAGCGTGTGGCAGTATCCGGCGACGCGCGCGTCAGGAACCGGCACGGCGATGGCGTCGTCCGTACCGGAAGTGACGTCGTAGACCGCCGCCGCGGACAAGCACGCGACGGCGGACACGGTGATCAGAACGACCCGGCGATACAGCGTCACCGGGCGAGCATATCGAGGGCTAGATGTGGACGACGGGACAGGTCAGAGTTCGGGTGATGCCGTCCACTTGCTGGACCTTGGCGACCACCATGCGGCCGAGATCGTCGACCGTGTCGGCTTGGGCCCGGACGATGACGTCATAAGGACCAGTGACGTCTTCGGCCTGGATGACTCCGTCGATCTTGGAGATCACCTCCGCTACTGCCGAGGCCTTGCCGACCTCGGTCTGGATCAGGATGTACGCCTGTACCACGGAACCTCCAGGGCGGCTTCGAGGATCATGTGGGAAGGGGGACGCCACGTTATCGCGTCGTCGCGCACAGCGGGGAGACCCGCGCGGTACCTGACCCCCGTATTGACGGGAAACACGCAGCCAGAACCGGCCTCGGCCGAGACATGAGGGGACGATGGCATGAAGGGGACTGTGGGCGAGTTGGGGGAGTTCGGGCTCATCAGGGAATTGACCTCCCGGCTCACTACGACCCCCGCGGTGAAAATCGGGCCCGGCGACGACGCCGCCGTCATCACCGCGCCGGACCGCAGGGTGGTCGCCACCACTGACGTGCTGCTCGAGGGCCGCCACTTCCGCCGTGACTGGTCCACCGCGTACGACGTGGGCCGCAAGGCCGCCGCCCAGAACCTCGCGGACATCGCCGCCATGGGCGCGGTGCCCACCGCCGTGCTGCTCGGCCTGGTGGTGCCCGCGGAACTGCCCGCCACCTGGCCGATCGAGCTGATGGACGGCATCCGCGACGAGTGCCAGGTGGCCGGCGCGGCGGTCGTCGGCGGCGACGTCGTACGCGGCGACACCATCACCGTGGCGATCACCGCGCTCGGCGATCTGCGCAACCGCGACGCGGTCACCCGATCGGGTGCCCGCGCGGGCGACATCGTCGCCGTCACCGGCTGGCTCGGCTGGTCCGCGGCGGGCCTGGCCGTGCTCTCCCGCGGCTTCCGCTCGCCGCGCGCCTTCGTCGAGGCCCACCGCAGGCCGGAGCCGCCGTACCACGCGGGCCCCGCCGCGGCCGAGCTCGGCGCCACCGCCATGACCGACGTCAGCGACGGCCTGGTCGCCGACCTCGGCCATGTCGCGGCCGCCAGCGGCGTCGACATCGACCTGCGGTCGGCGGACATCGACGTGCCCGCCCAGATGACCGACATCGGCCAGGCGGTCGGCGTGGACCCGCTGCACTGGGTGCTGACCGGCGGCGAGGACCACGCGATCGTCGCCACCTTCCCGCCGGACGTGAAGCTGCCCGCCCGCTGGCGGGTGATCGGCGCGGTCGGCGCTCCGGCAGGGCGCACCCCCCAGGTCACCGTGGACGGCGCGGCCTGGGACAAGGCGGGCGGCTGGGACCACTTCGGGGACGACGAAGGGTGAACGTTTCCGCAACCCACGAATCCCCTGCGCCCGCCGCCCCGCCCCGGGTGCTCACCGTCGCCGGATCCGACTCCGGCGGCGGCGCGGGCATCCAGGCCGACCTCAAGACGATGCTGGCGCTCGGCGTGCACGGCATGAGCGTGCTGACCGCCGTCACCGCGCAGAACTCACGGGGCGTCCAGGGCTCCTGGGAACTGCCCGAGGCGGCGGTACGCGCCCAGTTCCGGGCCGTCGTCGACGACATCGGCGTCCAGGCGGTCAAGACCGGCATGCTGGCGTCCGCGGCGCTGGCCGCCACCGTCGCCGGACTGCTGGCCGGGCTCCCCGACGGCGTACCCGTGGTCGTCGACCCGGTCGGGCTGTCCAAGCACGGCGACGCGCTGCTCGCCGCGGAGGCGGTGGCCACCGTACGGGACCGCCTGCTGCCCGTCGCGACGGTGGCGACCCCCAACCTCGACGAGGTCACCCAGCTCACCGGCGTCGTGGTCCGCGACGAGGCCGGGATGCGGGCCGCCGCGGCGGCCGTACTCGGCCACGGGCCGCGCTGGGCGCTCATCAAGGGCGGCCACCTCGCGGACAGCGCCTCGCCCGAGGCCGTCGACCTGCTCAGCGACGGCGTCCACGAGCACTGGTACCGCGCCCCGCGGCTGGCCAACCCGCACACCCACGGCACCGGCTGCACCCTGGCCAGCGCGATCGCCGCCCATCTGGCGCTCGGCCACGACGTGCCCGAGGCGGTCGACCTGGCGAAGACCTATGTGACCGGCGCCATCGCCGCCGGATTCCCGCTGGGCACCGGCATCGGCCCGGTCGACCACGGCTGGCGCGACCGCTGAGCGGTGCGCCCGGCGGCGGGCACCACGGGGTCACCCCGGGACAACGCAAGAAAACCGGCCCACCCTGAGGTGGACCGGCATTCGAGTAGCCGCAAAGGCTGCGCTGCTACGACATACGCGTACGACGCGTCAGCGCGAGACCTTCCCGGCCTTGATGCACGAGGTGCAGACATTGAGGCGCTTCGGCGTCCGCCCGACCACTGCACGCACGCGCTGGATGTTGGGGTTCCAACGACGCGGGGTACGGCGGTGCGAGTGGGAGATGCTGTTGCCGAAGCCCGGCCCCTTGCCGCAGACGTCGCAGTTGGCAGCCACGGGTCACTCCAAAGACTTCAGATGCACTTACGATGAAAAGCCCGAGAGAGCCCCGGGCAACCGGAGCAGCATACAACGGCCACTCCCGTACAACGAAACTACCATGGTCCGCGGGCCCTCCCGTCCGGCCGCCTGCGGTCGTGACCGGGGTCACGACTACGCTCACCTGCAGCAGTTCCCTACTCCCGGTGTCCCGCAGGAGGACCTGTTGCCGCCCTCGCTCGACGCTTCCGTGGTGCGCGCCTGGTGCCGACTCTCCCTCCAGGCACTGGGCAGGGCACGCGAGGAGATCGACGCGATCAACGTCTATCCCGTCGCCGACGGTGACACCGGCACCAACCTCTTCCTGACCGTGGAGTCGGCCGCGCAGGCCGTCGAGGCGGTCTTCGGCGGCCACGAGACCTCGCCCGCCGGGCCCGGCGCCGGAGCCGTGCCGCCGCCCGCCCCGCGCCCCACCCTCTGCGAGGCGTTCCACGCGATGTCCCACGGCGCCCTCATCGGCGCCCGCGGCAACTCCGGCACGATCCTCGCCCAGCTCCTGCGCGGCATGAACGCGGCGCTGGCCGACCGCGGCGACGCCCGCGACGACACGGGCATCGACACGGGCATCGGCGCGGACGAGGTGCGGCGGGCGCTGCGGATGGCCGCCGAGTCGGCGTACGGGGCGGTGGCCCGCCCGGTCGAGGGCACCATGCTCACCGTCGCCACCGCGGCGGCGGACGCGGCCGGCGCGGCGCCGGGCGGCGTCGACGCGGTGCTGCGGGCCGCCCACGACGGCGCGCGGGCGGCGCTCGCGGCCACCCCCGGCCAGCTCGGCGTGCTGGGCCGCGCCGGGGTGGTCGACGCGGGCGGCCTCGGCCTGGTCGCCGTCCTCGGCGCCCTGGCGGAGGCGTTCACCGGCGACGCCCCCGCGGAACCGCCCTCGGGCACCGCCTTCCGCCCCACCGGAGACACCGCCGACCCGGCCGGGGCCGCGGACGTCTGCCCCGACGACGCCCCCGCCGCCGGTGACGGCCCCGCCTTCGAGGTGATCTACCTGCTGGAGGCGGACGACGGGGCGCTGCCCCGGCTGCGCACGCGGCTCGACCGGCTCGGCGACTCGCTGGTCGTGGTCGGCGGCGACGGGCTGTGGAACGTCCATGTGCACGTCGACGACGTGGGCGCCGCCGTCGAGGCCGGGATCGAGGCCGGGCGCCCGTACCGGATCAGGGTCACCCACTTCGAGGACCAGGCCCGCCAGCACGTGAACGGCGGAATGCCGCGCGGCGAGCGGGCCCGGCGGGCGGTGGTGGCCGTGGTCCGCGGCGACGGGCTGGCCGAGCTGTGCGCGAGCGCCGGGGCGACCGTGGTCGCCGTGCGGCCGGGCGAGCAGCCCGCCAGCGGTGAGATCGCCGCCGCGATCCGCCGCGCGCACGCCCGCGAGGTCGTGCTGCTGCCCAACGACCGGGAGCTGCGGGACGTGGCGGGCGCCGCCGCGGAACAGGCACGCACCGACGGCGTACGCGTCGCCCTGATCCCGACCCGCTCGGCCGTCCAGGGCCTGGCGGCGCTGGCCGTCCACGAGCCCGCCCGCCGCTTCGACGAGGACGTGGTGGCGATGACGTCGGCCGCGGGCGCCACCCGGTACGCCGAGCTCGCCGTCGCCGAGCACCGGTCCTGGACGATGGCCGGCATCTGCCAGGCCGGCGACGTCCTCGGCCTCATCGACGGCGACGTGGCCGTCATCGGCGGCACCCTGGTGCAGACCGCCGCCGTCGTGCTGGACCGGATGCTCGCCGCCGGCGGCGAGCTGGTCACCCTCGTCCTCGGCGCCGGCGCCCCACCCGACCTCGCCGACCGCATACAGGCCCACGTCCGCGACGCCCACCTCGCGGTGGACACCGTCGTCTACGAGGGCGGTCAGCCCTCCTGCCCGTTGCTGATCGGGGTGGAGTAGGCCGCGGGGGTCGCCTACGTTCCGCTCACCGTCAGAGGTCGGCAATAAGGTGGTCGGGATGTCTGCTGCTGCCACGTCCGGGCCCCTGGACGAACCCCTGCGCAAGATCGTCGGCGACCGCACCGCGAAGGTGCTCGACGAGCACCTCGGGCTGCACACCACCGGGGACCTGCTGCACCACTACCCGCGGCGGTACGCCGAGCGCGGTGAGCTGACCCGGCTGGCCGACCTGCCGCTCGACGAGCACGTGACCGTGGTGGCGCAGGTCGCCAAGGCGGACAAGCGGACGTACGGCGGCGGCACCGGCGTCCGGCTCGAAGTGGTCGTCACCGACGGCAGCGGCTCACTGACCCTGGTCTTCTTCAGCAAGGCGGCCCACGCGCACGCCCACCGGCTGATCCCCGGCCGCCGCGGGATGTTCTCCGGCAAGGTGTCCGTCTTCAACCGCACCCGCCAACTCGCCCACCCCGACTACCAGTTGCTGGACGGCGACGAGGGCGCCGACGCGGTCGACGCCTTCGCCAACCGGCTCATCCCGCTCTACCCGGCGTGCAAGCAGATCAGCTCCTGGCGGATCGCCCAGGCGGTCGACACCGCGCTCAACTCGCTGGGCGCGACGGGCTGGCAGGGCGTGGGCGAACCGCTGCCCGCCGCCCTGCGCGAGTCCCGCGGCCTCGCGCCGCTCTCCGAGGCGCTGGAGAAGATCCACCGGCCCGGCACCAAGGCGGACATCGGCACCGCCAAGGAGCGGCTGAAGTGGGACGAGGCGTACGTTCTGCAGGTCGCCCTGGCCCGCCGCCGCGCCGCGGAGTCCGCGCTGCCCGCCGTGCCCCGGATCCCGCGCGCCGACGGGCTGCTCACGGCCTTCGACGCCAAGCTGCCGTTCACCCTCACCGAGGGCCAGCGGACCGTCTCCGCCGAGGTCTTCGCCGACCTTGCCACCGACCACCCCATGCACCGGCTGCTCCAGGGCGAGGTCGGCTCCGGCAAGACGCTGGTCGCGCTGCGCGCGATGCTCGGGGTGGTCGACGCGGGCGGCCAGGCGGCGATGCTCGCGCCGACCGAGGTGCTGGCGCAGCAGCACCACCGCTCGATCACCGAGATGATGGGCGAGCTGGCCGAGCCCGCGGGCATGCTCGGCGGCTCCGAGCTGGGCACCAAGGTGGTGCTGCTGACCGGTTCGATGGGCACCGCGGCCCGCCGCCAGGCGCTGCTCGACCTGGTCACCGGCGAGGCTGGGATCGTGATCGGCACCCACGCGCTCATCGAGGACAAGGTGAAGTTCCACGACCTCGGGCTGGTCGTCGTCGACGAGCAGCACCGCTTCGGGGTGGAGCAGCGCGACGCGCTGCGCGCGAAGGCGGGCCAGCCGCCGCATCTGCTGGTGATGACGGCGACGCCGATCCCGCGGACGGTGGCGATGACCGTCTTCGGCGACCTGGAGACCTCGGTCCTCGACCAGCTGCCCGCCGGGCGCTCGCCGATCGCCACCCATGTCGTACCGGCCGCCGAGAAGCCGCACTTCCTCAGCCGGGCCTGGGAACGCGTCCGCGAGGAGGTCGAGGGCGGCCACCAGGCGTATGTGGTGTGCCCGCGGATCGGCGACGAGGAGGACGCCAAGGCGGCCGGGAAGAAGGGCGCCGCGGGGCCGGACGACGCCGAGCGCAGGCCGCCGCTCGCGGTGCTCGACGTGGCCGAGCAGATCGCCGCGGGGGCGCTGCGCGGGCTGCGGGTCGAGGTGCTGCACGGGCGGATGGCGCCGGACGCCAAGGACGACGTGATGCGGCGGTTCGCCGCGGGCCAGGTGGACGTGCTGGTGGCGACCACGGTGATCGAGGTGGGGGTCAACGTGCCCAACTCCACCGTGATGGTGATCATGGACGCCGACCGGTTCGGCGTCTCCCAGCTGCACCAGCTCCGCGGCCGGGTCGGCCGCGGCACCGCCCCCGGCCTGTGCCTGCTGGTCTCCGAGGCCCCCGAGGCGAGCCCGGCCCGGCTCCGCCTGGACGCGGTCGCCCGCACCCTCGACGGCTTCGAGCTGTCCCGTATCGACCTCGAACAGCGCCGGGAGGGCGACGTCCTCGGCCAGGCCCAGTCCGGCACCCGCTCCTCGCTGCGCGTCCTCACCGTCATCGACGACGAGGACGTCATCGCCGCCGCCCGCGACGAGGCCACCGCCCTCGTCGCCGCCGACCCCGACCTCACCGCCCACCCCGACCTCCGCAGCGCCCTGGAAAGCCTCCTGGACGCCGACCGCGAGGAGTACCTGGAAAAGGGCTGAACCGCCGTGCCCGCCGGAGGCGGGGAGGCGCCCAAAACGTAAGCTGGGCGCGACCGGATCCCCCACGGAAGTGAGCCCCATGACCCGCGTGATCGCCGGTGCCGCCGGTGGGCGGCGCCTCGCCGTGCCGCCCGGTGACGGCACCCGGCCCACCTCGGACCGGGCCAAGGAGGGGCTGTTCTCGACGCTCGGGTCGCTGCGCGGGACGCTGGACGGGGCCCGGGTGATGGACCTGTACGCCGGGTCGGGCGCGGTGGGCCTGGAGGCGCTGTCGCGCGGCGCCGCGCACGTCCTGCTGGCGGAGGCCGAGCCGCGGGCGGCCCGGGTGATCCGGGAGAACGTGGCGGCGCTGCGCCTGCCCGGCGCCGAGGTGCGCTCCGGCCGGGCGGAGAAGATCGTCGCGGGCCCGCCCCCCGCGCAGCCGTACGACGTGGTCTTCCTCGACCCGCCCTACGACGTCCCGGACGACGACCTGCGGGAGATCCTGCTCACACTCGCGGCCAAGGGCTGGCTGACGGGGGAAGCGCTGGTCACCGTGGAGCGCAGGACCCGGGGCGGCGAGTTCGGCTGGCCTCCCGGTTTCGAGGGCCTGCGGTCCCGGCGGTACGGCGAGGCGACTCTTTGGTACGGTCGCGCCGCCCAGGTTACCGCCGGGTCATGAGCCCGCCCGAGAGCGACATCGAGCCCGCCATGAGCCGCAGCACCCGTCATGATCGTACGGAGAGCGAGGAGCCACTCTTGCGCCGCGCAGTCTGTCCGGGGTCCTTCGACCCCATCACCAACGGACACCTCGACATCATCGCCCGCGCCTCCCGCCTGTACGACACCGTGCACGTGGCCGTGATGATCAACCAGTCGAAGAAGGGCCTGTTCACCATCGAGGAGCGGATGGCGCTCATCGAGGAGGTGACCGCCGAACTGGGCAACGTTCAGGTGGAGTCCTTCCACGGCCTGCTCGTGGACTTCTGCAAGCAGCGCGACATCCCGGCGATCGTGAAGGGCCTGCGCGCGGTCAGCGACTTCGACTACGAACTGCAGATGGCCCAGATGAACGTCGGCCTCACCGGCGTGGAGACCCTCTTCGTCCCCACCAACCCCGCCTACAGCTTCCTGTCGTCGAGTCTGGTGAAGGAAGTCGCCCAATGGGGCGGCGACATCTCGCACTTGGTGCCCCCGGCTGTTCTGGAGGCGCTCAACGGAAAACTCGGGCAGCAGTAGGCTCTCCCTCGTGGACGTCCAGAAGAAGCTCGATGAGATCGCGGCAACCGTGGCCAACGCCCGGTCGATGCCGATGTCGGCCTCCTGCGTGGTCAACCGTGCCGAGCTGCTCGCCATGCTCGACGAGGTCGCCGCCGCGCTTCCCGACTCCCTTTCCCAGGCCCAGGCGCTGCTCGGCGACCGTGAGCAGATGGTGGGGGAGGCCCGCGCCGAAGCCCAGCGGATCATCGAGTCGGCGCACGCCGAACGCGGTTCGCTGGTCTCCGACACCCAGGTGGCCCGGCAGTCGCAGGACGAGGCCGAGCGGATCGTCGCCGAGGCCCGCCGCGAGGCCGACGAGATCCGCGCCGAGGCCGACGACTACGTCGACAGCAAGCTGGCCAACTTCGAGGTGGTCCTCACCAAGACCATCGGCTCGGTCGACCGCGGCCGCGAGAAGCTGCTCGGCCACGACCCGAACCGCTACGACCAGGGTTACCAGGACGGCGCCGAGGAGGACGCGGACGCCCCCGAGCGCAGCGCCGACCCCGAGACGCTGCGCCGCCGCGCGGACGAGTACGTGGACGCCAAGCTGGGCGCCTTCGAGGCGGTCCTCAGCAAGACGCTGGAGGCCGTCGGCCGCGGCCGGCTCAAGCTGACCGGCCACAACCCGATCGACGACCTGGCGGCCCACATGGCCGCCCAGGACGCGGAGGGCGGCGACCAGACCGGCGGCGCGGAGCGGCAGAGCGACGCCGAGTTCCTGGCGGGCCTGGCCGCACCGACCGCCCCCGAGCAGGCCGACCTCGCGCAGTACGGCTACGAACCGCAGCAGCCCCAGCAGCCCGCCGCGGTGGACTCCGGCTACGGCTACCCGCCGCAGGAGCCCGGCTACCAGCAGGGCGGCTACGACGGCGACGGCGGCTACGCGCAACCGCAGCACCAGCAGCAGGAGTACGCGCAGCAGGCCGAGTACGCCGACTACGGCGCCCAGCCCGGCTACGGCCAGCAGCAGGGTTACCAGGACCCGTCCGGCTACGGCTACGACCAGCAGCAGCAGTACGGCCAGCACCCCGAGCAGCCGCAGTACGACCCGCAGGACCCGTACCGGCAGCAGGGGCAGCAGCACGGCCAGCAGCACGGCTATCCGCAGCCCGCGGCGCTCGACGAGACCAGCTTCTTCGACACCGGGATGATCGACCTCAACCGGCTGCGGGAGCTGGAGCAGGGCCGCTGACGGCTCCGTTTGGGAGCGGGCGGCGCGTCCAGTATCCTGTCAGTTCCAGCCGTGTGAATCGCCGGCGCTTCGGCCTGCCCGCCCGCAAGGGATCGGGTCCGGCCGTACCGATGAAAGCAGGAAGCCCTGAACACCCGCCTCGACCACCGCAACCCCTTCGTGTTCGACACACACGAGCTGGGTCGGCGTCCTGGTGCGATGAAGAAGGTCTCCCGCTCGGTGCCGTCACCCGGTGACCTCGGTATCGAGGTCATCAAGGTGCCGGACGGCGCGACCGTCGAGCTGGACCTCCGCCTGGAGTCGGTGATGGAAGGGGTGCTTGTCACAGGCACCGCCGAAGCGCCGCTCACGGGGGAGTGCGTAAGGTGTCTGGAGCCGATCGAGCGCGAGCTCGAGACGGACTTCCAGGAGCTGTTCTCCTACCCCGACGCCGACACCCGGACCGCCCGCAGGGACGAAGCCGGTGACGACGCCGAGGAGGAGGACACGCTCTTCCTTGAGGCCGATCTATTCGACCTCGAACCCGTGCTGCGGGACGCGGTGGTGCTCGCACTGCCGCTGCAGCCGGTGTGCCAGGACGACTGTCCGGGCCTGTGCTCCGAATGCGGCGCGCGGCTCGCGGACGACCCGGACCACCACCACGAGGTCACCGACATCCGTTGGGCGGCCCTGCAGGATTTCCAGAAGAGCGGTGCCGACCAGGGCGCCGACGAGAACCAGGAGAAGTAGCCGTGGCTGTTCCGAAGCGGAAGATGTCGCGCAGCAACACGCGCCACCGCCGTTCGCAGTGGAAGGCTGCGCCCGTGAGCCTGGTGGCGTGCGAGCGCTGCCACGAGCCGAAGCTGCAGCACATCGCGTGCCCCAGCTGCGGCACGTACAACCGCCGTCAGGTCATCGACGTCTGATCGGCAGGTGACAGGCTCCATGTCAGACGCCTCAGCGCCACAGCCGGCCACGGCGGACAAAGCCTCGTCCCCCACGCTTCTGGAAGGGCGGCTCGGGTATTCCCTCGAGCCCGCCCTTCTGGTGCGTGCGCTGACCCACCGCTCGTACGCGTACGAGAACGGCGGGTTGCCCACCAACGAGCGGCTGGAGTTCCTCGGGGACTCCGTGCTCGGCCTGGTGGTCACCGACACCCTCTACCGCACCCACCCCGACCTGCCCGAGGGCCAACTGGCCAAGCTGCGGGCCGCGGTGGTCAACTCACGTGCCCTGGCGGGCGTGAGCCGCAGGCTCGACCTCGGCGCGTTCATCCGCCTGGGCCGGGGCGAAGAGGGCACCGGCGGCCGGGACAAGGCGTCGATCCTCGCGGACACCCTCGAAGCGGTCATCGGCGCGGTCTACCTCGACCAGGGCCTCGACGCGGCCGCCGAGCTGGTCCACCGGCTCTTCGACCCGCTCATCGAGGAGTCCTCCAACCTCGGCGCCGGCCTGGACTGGAAGACCAGCCTCCAGGAACTCACCGCCACCGAGGGCCTCGGCGTCCCCGAGTACGTGGTCTCCGAGGCCGGCCCCGACCACGAGAAGACCTTCACGGCTGCAGCCCGCGTCAGTGGCGTCGCGTACGGCACCGGCACCGGCCGCAGCAAGAAGGAAGCGGAGCAGCAGGCGGCCGAGGCCGCCTGGCGCGCCATCCGCAAAGCCGCCGCCTCAGCGGCGAGCTGACGGAAGACGTGCCCCGTAGGGGCGCGGGGAACTGCGCGACCAGCCGTCGCGTGGCTGTAGGTCACCACCGGCCCCAATGGGGCAGACGCGTTGTGTTCGGGCCACCGGGCCGGTGGGGGGCTGAGCGCGCAGTTCCCCGCGCCCCTATCGGGGCACAGGTCCTCCGCCAGCGCAGCGCGCGTCCTCGCGCCCCTGGCGGGGCGTGACCACTTCCGTGGAAAGGGAGAGCCGTGCCGGAGCTGCCGGAAGTGGAAGTGGTGCGCCGCGGACTGGCACGCTGGGTGTCAGGCCGCACCGTGGAGGAGGCCGTCGTCCTCCATCCCCGCGCCGTCAGGCGCCACTTCGCGGGAGCGGAGGACTTCGCGGCCCTGCTCAAGGGCGCCGTCATGGGCGAGGCCCACCGCCGGGGCAAGTACCTCTGGCTGCCGCTCACGGAAAGCCTCTCCCTCGTCGGCCACCTGGGCATGAGCGGCCAACTGCTCGTACAGCCCACCACCGCCCCGTACGAAACGCATCTGCGGGTCCGCGTCCGCTTCGCGGACACCCTCGGGACCGAGCTCCGCTTCGTGGACCAGCGCACCTTCGGCGGTCTCTCGGTGCACGAGGTGGTGCCGGGCGACCCCGAGGGCCTGCCGGTGACACTGGCGCACATCGCGCGCGACCCGCTGGACGACGCCTTCGACGAGGACGCCTTCCACGCGGCGCTGCGCCGCAAGCGCACCACCATCAAGCGCGCGCTGCTCGACCAGTCGCTGATCAGCGGGGTCGGCAACATCTACGCGGACGAGGCGCTGTGGCGCACCCGGCTGCACTACGAGCGGCCCACCGCGAGTCTGACCCGGCCGCGTACGGCCGAACTGGTCACCCACATCCGCGAGGTGATGGGCGACGCGCTGGCCGCCGGCGGCACCAGCTTCGACAGCCTCTACGTCAACGTGAACGGCGAGTCCGGCTACTTCGACCGCTCCCTGGACGCGTACGGCCGCGAGGACGAGCCGTGCCGCCGCTGCGGTACGCCGATCCGGCGCAGGGCATGGATGAACAGGTCGAGCTACTTCTGCCCGCGCTGTCAGCCGGCGCCGCGCACCTCGTCGTAGCGCTCCCGGGCGGCCAGCACCTCCGGCATCCGGCCCTCGACCAGCGAGATCAGCGCGAGCAGCTGGTCCGCGGTGGCGACGCCGAGCGGGGTGAGGCGGTACTCGACATGCGGCGGGTTGACCGGCCGGGCGTCCCTGACGACCAGTCCGTCGCGCTCCAGCGCGTGCAGCGTCTGGGAGAGCATCTTCTCGCTCACCCCGTCGACCCGCCGCCGCAGCTCGTTGAAGCGCAGGGTGTCCTCGCGCAGCGCCCCGAGCGTCAGGCTGCCCCACCGCCCGGTGACGTGCTCCAGCGTCCCCCGCGAGGGGCAGTCCCGGGCGAACACGTCGAACGGCAGCCCCTCGCCCCGACTCCGCTCCGTCATAGCGGCAGCGTACTCCGGGGCGGCGCGGCGCGAGAGGGGGCGCGGTGCGAGGGATGGCGCTGTGCCGGAGAGAGCGCTGCCCCGACCAGTGTGCTGACTAGTAGCCGAAGTCCTGGGTCCACCACGGGCCGCCGGAGCCGTAGTGGATGCCGACGCCGAGCGTCTTGTAGTCGCAGTTGAGGATGTTGGCGCGGTGGCCGGGGCTGTTCATCCAGGCGTTCATCACGGCCTGGGCGTCGGCCTGGCCGCGGGCGATGTTCTCGCCGCCGAGGTTGCCGATGCCCAGCTTCTTGGCCCGGTCCCAGGGGGTGTGGCCGTCCGGGTCGGTGTGGTCGAAGAAGTCGCGGGCCGCCATGTCCTCGCTGAACGCCTGTGCGAGGCCGTCCAGCTTGGAGTTCTCGGTGAGGGCCACACAGCCCGCCTTGGCCCGTTCGGTGTTGACCAGGGACAGCACGGCCGCGCGGACGGCGGCGCCGCTGTCGCTCGGCGCGCTGTGCGTCGGTGTCGCGGCGCGGGTCGGCGGTGTGGTCCTGACCGGCGTGGTCGGCGCGGTGGTGGTACGGGTCGGGCTGGGCGCGGTGACCGGGCTGGTGGCGGTCGCCGAGGGCGCCGTCATGACCGGCGACGCGGAGGTGCTCGGCGGCACCGACGGGTTGCGGCCGGTGCCGGTCCGCCCGGAGGTGGGAGTGCCGCTGCTGCTGAGCGGCGACGGCGAGTCGCTGCCGTCGGTGGTGGTGGGGCCGGTGGTCGTCCCCTCGGCCTGGGTGCGGTCCCCGTTGCTGTCGTACGTCATACCGCCGGGGACCCCGGATATCGCGGACAGCAGTCCGGAGGAGGCGGCGACCGCGCCCACCGCCATCGCCGCGGACGAGGCCAGCAGCCCGGTGCGTACCGGGTGGTGCCGGCGGCGGCCGCGGTGGCCGGTCCGGCCGGGCTGACCTGTAGGGCCTGACTCCGGCGCTGCCGGTTGCGCATGACGGCTGTGGCGGCCCATCCCGTGCGCTCCTCTGCTCGGCTCGGCGGATTAACCCGAACGGGTGAAGTCCCGTTGACGGGGGACTGTAGCGAATGACGCTGCCGACCGATGTGATGCGGGTCTAACTGGACCGATAGCGTGCGGACATGAACGAAAATGTCCGGCTCACCGCATGGGTCCGAGGACGCGTCCAGGGCGTCGGCTTCCGCTGGTGGACGCGCGCCACCGCGCTGGACATCGGCGGGCTGGTCGGATACGCGGGAAACCTCGGTGACGGGCGGGTGCAGGTCGTCGCCGAGGGGGCTCGGGATCAGTGTGATCGACTGCTTGACTGGCTGCACCACGGCGACACGCCCGGCCGGGTCGACGGTGTGACCGAGATCTGGGCCACACCCCGCGGCGGCTACGACGGATTTGAGATCCGGTGAGCAAACTGGTTGCCATCCGCCCGAAGGCGTGTCAGGCTGCCCCCATCGAGGATGATCTCGACGCCACGCGGGCAGCCCGCGGCGCCGTCAGCGCCGTGTTTTCTGAGGCAGACCCGACGACTGGGCTGTGATCGTGTTGACCGGTTCGTTATTTGGTGAGACGCTGGAAGCCCCGCGCATCGTGACCCCAAGGATTGTTCAGCGGCGGTCACGGCATACCACCTGCGCGGGAGCGTACCCCCCTCACCCACGACCCACCGCTCCGGTTCGGTCACTCAGCGTGGAGGACCATCCATCATGGCAAAGGCGCTTCTCGGTTACGTCGGCGGTCCCGACCCGCGACTCCTCGCCGAGATGCGAAGGCTGCAGCAGCGTGTCCAGGACCTGGAATCCGAGCTCGTTCGGATGCAGGCGGAGAACGACGCGCTGACTGTCGCCTCGCACGAAGAGTCGCTGCGCAACATCGACGTAACTCACGCGGAGCCCGTACTCGCCTGAACCGGTACCCCGTACCGGAACAGCGCCCCAGGACACCGCCTGAGAAACTGCAGGTCTGAAAGGGACGCTTCGGCGTCCCTTCGTCGTCATCCTCCCCGCCCGTTTTCGCGTACACCTTCGTCCGGCCCCACCCCTCTACCGTCTGATGTGCCCTGCACCTTCCCTGGTGAAACCGCAGGGGGCTAGTAGAGTCGACCGGCGTGCATCTCAAGAGCCTCACGCTGCGCGGCTTCAAGTCCTTCGCCTCGGCGACGACGCTGCGCTTCGAACCCGGAATCACCTGCGTCGTCGGCCCCAACGGGTCCGGCAAGTCCAATGTCGTGGACGCGCTCTCGTGGGTGATGGGTGAGCAGGGTGCCAAGTCGCTGCGCGGCGGCAAGATGGAGGACGTCATCTTCGCCGGCACCACCGGGCGCCCCCCGCTGGGCCGCGCCGAGGTGTCGCTGACCATCGACAACAGCGACGGCGTACTCCCCATCGAGTACGCCGAGGTCACCATCACGCGGATCATGTTCCGCAACGGCGGCAGCGAGTACCAGCTCAACGGCGACACCTGCCGTCTGCTCGACATCCAGGAGCTGCTCTCCGACTCCGGTATCGGCCGCGAGATGCACGTCATCGTCGGCCAGGGCCAGCTCGACTCCGTCCTGCACGCCGACCCGATGGGCCGCCGCGCCTTCATCGAGGAGGCCGCGGGCGTACTCAAGCACCGCAAGCGCAAAGAGAAGGCGCTCCGCAAGCTCGACGCGATGCAGGCCAACCTCGCCCGGGTGCAGGACCTCACCGGGGAGCTGCGCCGTCAGCTCAAGCCGCTGGGCAGGCAGGCCCAGGTCGCCCGCCGGGCCGCCGTCATCCAGGCCGATCTGCGCGACGCGCGGCTGCGGCTGCTCGCCGACGACCTGGTGACGCTGCGGGAGGCGCTGCGCGCCGAGGTCGCCGACGAGGCCGCGCTCAAGGAGCGCAAGGAGGCGGTGGAGGCCGAACTCGCCGCCGCCGTACAGCACGAGGCCCGGCTGGAGGAGCAGGTACGCCGGCTCACGCCGCGGCTCAACGACGCGCAGGCCACCTGGTACGCGCTGTCCCAGCTCGCCGAGCGGGTCCGCGGCACCATCGGGCTGGCCGAGCAGCGGCACCGGCACGCCACCAGCCAGCCCGCCGAGGAGCAGCACGGCCGCGACCCGGAGAGCATGGAGCGCGAGGCCGCCCGCATCCGCGAGCAGGAAGCCGAGCTGTCCGAGGCGCTGGACGCCGCGCAGCGCGCCCTCGACGACACCGTCGACCACCGCGCCGAACTCGAACACAAGCTCGCCGAGGAGGAGGCCAGGCTGCGGGCCGCCGCCCGGGCGATCGCCGACCGCCGCGAGGGCCTGGCCCGGCTGCACGGTCAGGTCAACGCCGCCCGCTCCCGCGCCGCCTCCGCCGAGGCCGAGATCGGACGGCTCGCCGCCGCCCGCGACGAGGCCCGCGACCGGGCCGAGTCCGCGCAAGGGGAGTACGAGGAACTACGCGCCCAGGTGGACGGCCTGGAGGCCGACGACTCCGAGCTGGAGGAGCGCTTCGAGGCCGCGCGCGGCGAACAGGCCGCCGCCGAGGAGGCGTTCACCGCCGCCCGCGAGGCGGCCACCGCGGCCGAGCGCCGCCGCGCCGCCGTCGCCGCCCGCCGCGACGCGCTGGCCCCCTCGCTGCGCCGCAAGGACGGCACCGGCGCCCTGCTCGGCACCGGCGCGCACGACCGGCCCGCCGGTGTGCTGGGACTGGCCGCCGGACTGCTGCGGGTCACCCCCGGCTACGAGGTGCCGGTGGCCGCCGCGCTCGGCGCCGCCGCCGACGCGGTCGCCGTGGCGGGCCCGGCCGCCGCCGCGGAGGCCCTTCGCCTGCTGCGCAAGGACGACGCGGGCCGCGCCGCCCTGCTGCTGACCGGCGCGCCGCCACCCGACCCGGCCGGCCCGGCACCCGAGCTCCCCTCCGGCGCCCACTGGGCCGCCGACCTGGTCGCCGCACCCGAGGACCTGTCAGGAGCGGTACGCCGCCTGCTGGACGGCACCGTCGTCGTCGACTCGCTGGCCGAGGCCGAGGCCCTTGTCGTACGCCACCCGGAGCTGACCGCGGTGACCGCCGAGGGCGATGTGCTGGCCGCGCACAGCGCGCAGGGCGGCTCCGCGAAGGCGCCCAGCGTGCTGGAGGTGCAGGCCGCCGTCGACGAGGCGACCGCCGAGCTGGCCCGTCTCGAGGTGCGGTGCGCGGAGCTGGCCGACGAGCAGCAGGAGGCCAAGGAGCGGCGGGCCGCCGCCTCGCGGCTGGTGGACGAGCTGGGGCAGCGGCGGCGCGCGGCGGAGAAGGAGAAGGCGTCGGTCGCCCAGCAGTTGGGGCGGTTCGGCGGCCAGGCGCGGGCCGCGGCGGGGGAGGCGGAACGCGCCGCCGCCGCCGTCGGCAGGTCGCAGGAGTCGCTGGCCGCCGCCCGCGAGGAGCTGGAGGAGTTGTCGTACCGGCTCAGTGAGGCCGAGGAGGCACCCGGCGAGGAGGAGCCCGACACCTCGGTACGCGACCGGCTCGCCGCCGACGGCGCCAACGCGCGGCAGACCGAGATGGAGGCCAGGCTCCAGGTCCGTACCCACGAGGAGCGGGTCAAGGGGCTCGCGGGCCGGGCCGACGGACTCGACCGGGCGGCGCGCGCCGAGCGGGAGAACCGGGCCCGCGCCCAGCGCCGCAGGGCCCGGCTGGCGTACGAGGCGTCGGTCGCCGCGGCGGTGCTCACGGGAACCCGCGGGCTGCTCGCCCATGTGCAGGTCTCGCTGGGCCGCGCCGAGGACGAGCGGGCCGCCGCCGAGCAGGCCAGGGCCGAACGGGAGGCGGAACTCGGCCAGGCGCGGCGGCGCGGCCGGGAGCTGAAGGACGAGCTGGACCGGCTCACCGGGGATGTGCACAAGGGCGAGGTGCTGGGCGCCGAGAAGCGGCTGCGGATCGAGCAGCTGGAGGAGAAGGCGCTGGAGGAGCACGGTATGGAACCGGCCGGGCTCGTCGCCGAGTACGGCCCCGAGCAGCTGGTGCCCCCGTCGCCGCCCGCGGAGGGCGAGATCCTGCCCGAGGACCCGGAGGATCCGCGCAACCAGCCGCGGCCCTACCGCCGCCCCGAGCAGGAGAAGCGGCTGAAGGCGGCCGAGAAGGCGTACGCGCAGCTCGGCAAGGTGAACCCGCTGGCCCTCGAGGAGTTCGCGGCGCTGGAGGAGCGGCACAAGTTCCTCACCGAGCAGCTGGAGGACCTGCGCAAGACCCGGGCCGATCTGCTCCAGGTGGTCAAGGACGTCGACGAGCGGGTGGAGCAGGTCTTCACCGCGGCCTTCCATGACACCGCCCGCGAGTTCGAGGGGGTCTTCTCCCGGCTTTTCCCAGGTGGCGAGGGGCGGCTGCTGCTCACCGACCCGGACAACATGCTCACCACAGGTGTGGAGGTTGAGGCACGACCGCCCGGGAAGAAGGTCAAGCGGCTGTCACTGCTGTCGGGAGGCGAGCGCTCGCTCACCGCGGTGGCGATGCTGGTGTCGATCTTCAAGGCCCGGCCGAGCCCGTTCTATGTGATGGACGAGGTCGAGGCGGCGTTGGACGACACCAACCTGCAACGACTCATCCGGATCATGGAGGAACTCCAGGAGAGCTCGCAGCTCATCGTGATCACCCACCAGAAGCGGACCATGGAAGTCGCCGATGCCCTGTACGGCGTATCGATGCAGGGTGACGGTGTGTCCAAGGTGATCAGCCAGCGGCTGCGCAACGGCAAGCAGCAGCCCGCCTAGCGAGCCGCGTCCTCCTCGACGCCCTCCGGTTCTTCGAGTGGTGGCCGCCCTGGGGTCGGCCAACACTGGAAGATCCAGTCCCTCATGTGAGGGCTCACCGCCGAGCCCGAGGAGATCACCTTGACGAGCACGACGAGCGCTTCCGGCACGGCCGACCACAGCACGCTGCCCGAGCACCTGGGCCACATCATCTTCATCGCCGCCGCCGCGGCCATGGGCGGCTTCCTGTTCGGCTACGACAGCTCCGTGATCAACGGCGCCGTCGAGGCGATCCGCGACAAGTACGACATCGGCTCCGGCACCCTCGCCCAGGTCATCGCGATCGCCCTGATCGGCTGCGCGATCGGCGCCGCGACCGCGGGCCGGATCGCCGACCGGATCGGCCGCATCCTGTGCATGCGGATCGCTTCCGTGCTGTTCACCATCAGCGCGGTCGGCTCCGCGCTGCCCTTCGCGCTGTGGGACCTGGCCTTCTGGCGGATCATCGGCGGCTTCGCCATCGGCATGGCGTCCGTGATCGGCCCGGCCTACATCGCCGAGGTGTCGCCGCCCGCCTACCGCGGCCGGCTCGCCTCGTTCCAGCAGGCCGCGATCGTGCTCGGCATCGCCGTCTCGCAGCTCGTCAACTACGCCATCCTCCAGGCCGCCGACGGCAAGCAGCGCGGACACGTCATGGGCCTGGAGGCATGGCAGGTCATGCTCGGCGTGATGGTCATCCCCGCGGTGATCTACGGCCTGCTGTCGTTCGCCATCCCCGAGTCGCCGCGCTTCCTGCTCGAAGTCGGGCGGCGCGAGGACGCCAAGCGGGTGCTCGCCGACGTGGAGAGCCACGACGTCGACCTCGACGCCCGGGTCACCGAGATCGAGACCGCGATGAAGCGCGAGCACAAGTCGGTCTTCAGCGACCTGCTCGGCTCGCGCTTCGGCTTCCTGCCGATCGTGTGGATCGGCATCGGGCTCTCGGTCTTCCAGCAGCTCGTCGGCATCAACGTGGCCTTCTACTACTCGTCCACCCTGTGGCAGTCCGTCGGCATCGACCCGACCAGCTCGTTCTTCTACTCCTTCACCACCTCGATCGTGAACATCATCGGCACCGTGATCGCGATGATCTTCGTCGACCGGATCGGCCGCAGGCCACTGGCGCTGATCGGCTCCACGGGTATGGCGATCTCCCTCGCCCTCGAAGCGTGGGCCTTCTCCTCCAAGAGCGGCGCCACCCTCCCGAACACCCAGGGCACGGTGGCCCTCGTCGCCGCCCATGTCTTCGTGCTCTTCTTCGCCCTGTCCTGGGGCGTCGTCGTGTGGGTCTTCCTCGGCGAGATGTTCCCGAACAAGATCCGCGCGGCCGCCCTCGGCGTCGCCGCCTCCGCCCAGTGGATCGCCAACTGGGCGATCACCGCGAGCTTCCCGACCCTCTCCGACTGGAGCCTGTCGGGCACCTACATCATCTACACCTGCTTCGCGGTGCTCTCCATCCCGTTCGTCGTCTTCTTCGTCAAGGAGACGAAGGGCAAGGCGCTGGAGGAGATGGGCTAGCGGCGCCCGCGGGGATCAGCCCTTGAGGGCGGGCAGCACCTGGGACGTCAGCAGCCGCAGGCTGCGCCAGCCCTCGTCGAGCGGCATGCCGCCGCACAGCGGGTGCAGGACCAGGCCGGCCTCGGCGCCCGCCGAGGCGGCCAGCTCCAGGCACTGCTCGGGGGTGACGATCCGGTAGACGCCCTCCGCGCGGAGCGCCTCGGCGGAGGAGGCGGCCGAGCGGACGGCGGAGCGGATGTCGGCGGACTGCCAGGAGGCGTAGGTGCGGGCCTCGTGCAGCAGGTGCTCGCCGTACAGTGCCCAGGCCCGGTCCGGGTCCTCGGAGAGGTGCAGCAGCGGCACCGCGGCGGGCGGCATCAGGCACCAGCCCTCGGTGCCGTACTCGCGCAGCCGCTCCTCGTAGTACGCCGCCAGCTGCGGCAGGTGCGCGCTGGGGAAGAGCGGCAGGCCGAGCCGGGCGGCGCGGCGGGCGGCGGCCCGTGAGCTGCCGCCGACCAGCAGCAGCGGATGCGGCCGGGTGTACGGCCGGGGGGTGACCCGCACGGTACGGCCGCGGTAGGCGAACGGCTCACCGGTCCAGGCGTGCAGCAGCGTCTCCAGCACCTCGTCCTGGAGCGCGCCGCGCCGGGCCCAGTCCTGGCCGAAGGCCGCGTACTCCTCCCGGCGGTAGCCGATTCCGGCCACGGTGACCAGTCGCCCGGCGCTCAGCAGGTCCAGTACGGCCAGGTCCTCGGCCAGCCGCAGCGGGTCGTGCAGCGGGCCGATCAGCGCGGAGACGGTGACCGACAGGCGGCTGGTCGCGCCGAGCACCGCGCCCGCGAAGGTCAGCGGGGAGGGCAGCCAGTTGTTCTCGGCGCCGTGGTGCTCCTCGGTCTGCACCATGGTGACGCCGTGCGCGTCGGCGTGCTGGGCCATATCCACGGCCGCGCGGTAGCGGGCGCTGAGCGCCTTGGGGTCCGCGTCCGGCTCGATCAGGTTGAAGCGCACAACGGTGACGGTCATGGCGGTGGACCCCCTTCGCCGGGTGCGGGCAGCCGGAGGTTAGCTGACGAAGCGTCAGATGAACAGAGTCCGTGACCGTCCGTGCCGGTGGCGAGGTGGTGCCGTCGGCGGGCGGCCGTGGCTGATACTGGGTGGGTTATGGAAATCGTCATCCTTGTCGTAGTCATCGCCCTGGTCGTGATCCTCGGGGCCGGTGGGCTCGTCGTCGGCAGCCGCCGCAAGAAGCGGAAGCTGCCCGCCGCGCCGCCGAGCACCCCGACGATCACCGCACCTCCCGCCGAACCGCACATCGGTGACGAGGCCGCGGTCCCGCGGGAGGAGCCCCGCCGGACCATCGAGGAGGTCGCGCTCCCCGGCGCGGCCGCGCCCGACGCCGTGGAGGAGCTGGAGGTCCCCGAGGCGCCGCCGATCGAGCAGCCCGAGCCCACCGCGGGCCGCCTCGTCCGGCTGCGCTCCCGGCTGTCCCGCTCGCAGAACTCGCTGGGCAAGGGGCTGCTCACGCTGCTCTCCCGCGAGCGGCTCGACGACGACACGTGGGAGGAGATCGAGGAGATCCTCATCACCGCCGACGTCGGCGTCACCCCCACCCAGGAACTCGTCCAGCGGCTGCGCACCCGGGTGCGGGTGCTCGGCACCCGGACCCCCGAGGAACTGCGCACCCTGCTGCGCGAGGAGCTGATCGCGCTCCTCGACCCCGCGCTGGACCGCACCCTGCACACCGAGAGCCACGAGGAGTCCCCGTCCGTCGTGATGGTCGTCGGGGTCAACGGCACCGGCAAGACCACCACCACCGGCAAGCTGGCCCGCGTCCTGGTGGCCGACGGCCGCAGCGTGGTGCTCGGCGCGGCCGACACCTTCCGTGCCGCCGCCGCCGACCAGCTCCAGACCTGGGGCGAGCGGGTCGGCGCCCGTACCGTGCGCGGCCCCGAGGGCGGCGACCCCGCGTCGGTCGCCTTCGACGCGGTGAAGGAGGGCATCGCCGAGGGCGCCGACACCGTGCTCATCGACACCGCGGGCCGGCTGCACACCAAGACCGGTCTGATGGACGAGCTGGGCAAGGTCAAGCGGGTCGTGGAGAAGCACGGCCCGGTCGACGAGGTGCTGCTGGTGCTCGACGCCACCACCGGGCAGAACGGCCTGGTGCAGGCCCGGGTCTTCGCCGAGGTCGTCGACATCACCGGCATCGTCCTCACCAAGCTCGACGGCACCGCCAAGGGCGGCATCGTCGTGGCCGTCCAGCGCGAACTGGGTGTCCCGGTCAAGCTGATCGGTCTCGGCGAGGGCGCGGACGACCTCGCCCCCTTCACCCCCGACGCGTTCGTGGACGCGCTGATCGGCGAGTAGTACTGCGGGTCCCGCCGGCACCCGTACGCACACGGTGCTACGCATTCGGCGGTAGTAAGGGGCGCCCATCCTGGTGGGCGTCCCTTACGCGTTCCCGGGTACGGCCCGCGCCCCGGTCTACCGCACCCAGCCGTCAGGCGTAGCTGCGGTCGCGGTGGCAGACGTAGGCAAGCGTGCCCAGGAGGAGCCGCGCCTCCGGGGGGTGCGCGGCGGAGTCCAGCAGGGGCTCGCGCAGCCAGCGGACCGGGCCGAGACCGGAAAGGTCGGAGGGGGGCGCGGTGACATGGTCGCCGGCGCCCAGGCAGCGCAGGTCCAGCTCCGCGTCGTCCCAGCCCATCCGGTAGAGCAGATGCGGCAGCGCGGCGGCGGCGCCGGGCGCGACGAAGAACTGCGCGCGCCCCGTCGGCGTCAGCAGGACGGGCCCCAGCCGCAGCCCCATCCGCTCCAGCCGTACCAGCGCCCGGTGCCCGGCGGACTCGGCCACGTCGAGTACGTCGAAGGAGCGTCCCGTGGGCAGCAGCACCGCGGCGCCGGGCACCCGCGCCCACGCCTGAGCGGCCTGTTCCAGGGTGGCGCCGGCCGGGACCTCGTCCGCGAAGGGCAGCGGGTGCGCCCCCGGCTCCTTGCAGTCGGCGGCACCGCACGAACACGCGCCCCCGCCGCGCGCCGCCCGCGCCCCCGGCACGACGGCCCATCCGCACAGGCCGGTGTACTCCGCGACAGTGGTGCACGCAGCGGCGCGCGTCCACCGGCGCGCTCCGGTGCGCGCGCCGGGCCGCCCTCCGGTCCGCTGCTGCCGCAACTCACGCATGCTGCCGATCGTGAACACCATGACACCTCCAACGGATCGCCGTGCCCGATGGTTACGCACCCGCCTGACCTCGCCTGACCCACATGTGTCAAGTGAATCGCCTGTGGCCGTAGTCGAGTTCATTCGAAGGGGTGGCGAATGGTGGCGTTTCCGCAACAGCCCTCGCGTGATGCGTGATCGTAGGATTACTTTCAGTTCGTGAGTCGGCGACGGTCCTCCGCGCGCCCTCCCGGTTATGCCGGAGGCATGACGTGAGTGTCGACAGGACTCAACAGACCCTGGTATCCAGGGGTTTGAGCTAGTTGGGATGGGGGCTTGACCGTGGGCGGCACACAAGAGAAGCAGCCCAACGCGCAGTTGAACTCATGGTTCGTGCGCAGCGGCTGGTCCAAGGGCGAGTTGGCCCGCCAGGTGAACCGCAGGGCGCGGCAGATGGGCGCCCTGCACGTGAGCACCGACACCTCCAGGGTGCGCCGCTGGCTCGACGGCGAGCAGCCGCGCGAGCCGATCCCGCGCATCCTGTCCGAGCTGTTCTCCGAACGCTTCGGCTGTGTCGTGCCCGTGGAGGACCTGGGCCTGCGCTCCGCCCACCAGCCCGCCGCCGGCGGCGATGTCGACCTGCCCTGGGCGGGTCCGCAGACCGTCCAGCTCATCAGCGAGTTCTCCCGCAGCGACCTGATGCTCGGCCGCCGCGGCTTCCTCGGCGCCTCGCTCGCGCTCTCCGCCGGGCCCGCCCTCATCGAGCCGATGCAGCGCTGGCTGGTGCCGACCGGCGTCGGCGCCCTGGCGGACGGGCCGGTCCTCACCGTCCCCCGCGACTCCGGCGGCAGGCCGTCCCGGCTGTCCGAGCAGGAGCTGCAACTGCTGGAGTCCACCACCGTGATGTTCCGCGAGTGGGACAACCAGTGCGGTGGCGGCCTGCGCCGCAAGGCGGTGGTCGGCCAGCTCCACGAGGTCACCGACCTGCTCCAGGAGCCGCAGCCCGAGGCGGTCGCCCGCAGGCTGTACCGGATCACCGGCGACCTGGCCGCGCTCGCCGGCTGGATGTCGTACGACGTGGGCCTGCAGCCGACCGCGCAGAAGTACCTGGTGCTGGCGCTGCACGCGGCCAAGGAGGCGGGGGACCGCCCGCTCGGCGCGTTCATCCTGTCCTCGATGAGCCGCCAGATGATCCACCTCGACCGGCCCGACGACGCCCTGGAACTGATCCACCTCGCGCAGTACGGCAGCCGTGAGACGGCCACCGCCACCACCCAGGCGATGCTGCACGCGCTGGAGGCCAGGGCGTACGCCAACATGGGCCAGGTCAACAAGTGCCACCGCGCGGTCCGGATGGCCGAGGACACCTTCGGCGACACCCGCCCGGCCGAGGACCCGTCCTGGATCAGCTTCTTCAACGAGGCCGAGCTGAACGCGGAGAACGCCCACTCCTACCGCGACCTGGCCTATGTCGCGGGCCGCAGCCCCACGTACGCCTCCCTCGCCCACCCGGTGATGGAGAAGGCCGTGGAGCTGTTCAGCAACGACTCGGTCCACCAGCGCGCCTACGCCCTCAACCTGGTCGGGATGGCCACCGTCCATCTACTGCAGCGCAACCCGGAGCAGGCCGCGCACTTCACCGACCACGCCATCAGCGTCGCCAAGCGGGTCCGCTCCGAGCGGGTCAACACCCGGATCCGCCGCACCACCCACACCGCGCTGCGTGACTTCGGCGAGGTGCCCGAGGTCGTCAGCCTCGCCGACCGGCTCTCGGTCGAGCTGCCGGAAGTGGCGGAATCGGCCTAGCGCCCCCGCCCCGCGCGCCCCGGCCGCGGCCGCCGTCCGAACTGCCCGACTCGGCTCCCCTACGCCAGGTCAACCGGACGGCCGCCGCGGCCGGTCCTCTTCCCGTACGGGACCTGCGACGACCGTCCCCGTCCTGTATCCATCCCGCATACGGTCGCCCGCCCGTGCCGCGGCCGGGCCGCGCCCTCGCCCGTGCCCCCTCGCACGCCACACGCGTATACGGCCTTCACGCCTCCCCGGGGCGGTTCATCTTCACGTAACACGGGCGACTTCTTCGTCACGGGGGCGAAACACCGAACGGCATCGGCGGAAACCCGGCTGAGCGAATCTCATGGCGAAAACCGGCCCAACCCTTGCACCGCCCGCACGGGCCGTTCGGATGACGAGGAGACGCCGATGGCACCAGCCATCATGACGCTGGCCGCGGATGCGCCCAAGCTCGATACCGGAAGTACCGCGTTCATGCTGCTCAGTGCGGCCCTGGTGATGGTGATGACCCCCGGTCTCGCCTTCTTCTACGGCGGCATGGTGCGCGTGAAGAGCGCCCTGAACATGCTGATGATGAGTTTCATCAGCCTGGGCATCATCACCATCTTGTGGACGCTCTACGGATTCAGCTTCGCCTTCGACACCGGCAACGGATTCCTGGGCGGCACCGACTGGCTGGGTATGCGCGACATCGGTATCACCGAACTGTGGCCCGGTTACGGCATTCCGATCTACGTGTTCGCCGTATTCCAGCTGATGTTCGCGATCATCACCCCCGCGCTGATCAGCGGCGCCCTCGCCGACCGGGTGAAGTTCACCGCCTGGGCGGTCTTCATCACCCTGTGGGCCACGGTCGTCTACTTCCCGGTCGCGCACTGGGTGTGGGCCTCGGACGGCTGGCTGTTCAAGAAGGGCGTCATCGACTTCGCCGGCGGTACCGCGGTGCACATCAACGCGGGTGCGGCGGCCCTCGGCGTGATCCTCGTCATCGGCAAGCGCCAGGGCTTCAAGAAGGACCCGATGCGGCCGCACAGCCTGCCGCTGGTCATGCTCGGCTGCGGTCTGCTGTGGTTCGGCTGGTTCGGCTTCAACGCGGGCTCCTGGCTCGGCTCGGACGGCGTCGCCGCGGTGGCGTTCACCAACACCCAGGTCGCCACGGCCGCCGCGATGCTCGGCTGGCTGCTCTACGAGCGCATCCGGCACGGCTCCTTCACCACCCTGGGCGCCGCGTCCGGCGCGGTCTCCGGCCTGGTCGCCATCACCCCCGCCTGCGGCTCGGTCTCCCCGCTCGGCGCGATCGCGGTCGGTGTGATCGCCGGTGTGGTCTGCGCCGCGGCCGTCGGCCTGAAGTACCGCTTCAACTACGACGACTCCCTCGACGTGGTCGGCGTCCACATGGTCGGCGGCATCATCGGCTCGCTGCTCATCGGCTTCTTCGCCACCGGCGGCGTCGGCCAGACCGCCAAGGGCGTCTTCTACGGCGGCGGCTTCACCCAGCTGTGGAAGCAGTTCATCGGTGTCGGCGCGGTCCTGGGCTACTCCCTGGTGTGCGCGGTGATCCTCGCCAAGCTCATCGACGTGACCATGGGCTTCCGGGTCACCGAGGACGAGGAGATCACCGGCGTCGACCAGGTCCTGCACGCGGAGACCGCGTACGACTTCGCCGGTGTCGGCGGCGGCCGCTCGGCCGTCCCCGCCCCCGGTGGCACGAACAGCGAGGCGACCGCCTCCTCGAAGAAGGTGGACGCGTGAAGCTCATCACCGCCGTCGTGAAGCCGCACCGGCTCGACGAGATCAAGGAAGCACTCCAGGCGTTCGGTGTCCACGGCCTCACGGTCACCGAGGCCAGCGGCTACGGTCGGCAGCGCGGCCACACCGAGGTCTACCGTGGCGCGGAGTACACCGTCGACCTGGTGCCGAAGATCCGGATAGAGGTCCTGGCGGAGGACGCCGACGCCGACCAGCTCGTCGAGGTCATCGTCAAGGCCGCCAGAACCGGCAAGATCGGTGACGGCAAGGTGTGGAGCATCCCGGTCGACACGGCCGTCCGGGTGCGTACCGGCGAGCGCGGACCGGACGCGCTCTAGAAACCCGACCCCGGGCGGAGATCGAGTGACCGACAGCGTCGAAGCGCAGGACAGCAGTTACGCGGCGGCCCGGCTGCGCCTCCTCACCGAGGAGGCGCGGTCCGGGCCGCCGCGCCGTGCGGCGCTGGCCGCCCTCACCGACCGGTGGCTGGCAGCGCTCGCCGCCGACGCCGCCGAGGCCACCGGCACCGGCGGCTACGCCCTGATGGCCGTCGGCGGCTACGGCCGCGGCGAGCTCTCCCCGCGCAGCGACCTCGACCTGGTGCTGCTGCACGACGAGGGCGCCCCGAAGGTGGCCGCGCTCGCCGACCGGATCTGGTACCCGGTCTGGGACCTCGGCCTGGCGCTCGACCACTCGGTGCGCACTCCGGCCGAGGCCATGAAGACCGCCGCCGACGACCTCAAGGTGCAGCTCGGACTGCTCGACGCCCGGCACCTCGCGGGCGACTCGGCGCTCACCGCCTCGCTGCGCAGCGCGGCGCTGGCCGACTGGCGCAACCAGGCGCCCAAGCGGCTGCCCGCCCTTTACGAGCTGTGCCAGGAGCGGGCAGAGCGCCAGGGCGAGCTGTCGTACCTGCTGGAACCCGACCTCAAGGAGGCCCGCGGCGGGCTGCGGGACGCCACCGCGCTGCGGGCGGTCGCCGCCTCCTGGCTGGCCGACGCGCCCCGCGAGGGCCTGGAGGACGCCCGCACCCGGCTGCTCGACGCCCGCGACGCCCTGCACCTGGTGACCGGCCGGGCCACCGACCGGCTCGCCCTCCAGGAGCAGGACCAGGTCGCCGAAGCGCTCGGCCTGCTCGACGCCGACGCGCTGCTGCGCCAGGTGTACGAGGCCGCCCGTACCGTCGCCTACGCCAGTGACGTCACCTGGCGCGAGGTGGGCCGGGTGCTGCGGGCCCGCGAGGCCCGGCCGCGCCGCCGCGGACTGCTCGGCCGCGGCCGTACCGTCCCCGCGGCCGGCACGCCCGAGCGGGTGCCGCTGGCCGACGGCGTGGTGGAGCAGGAGGGCGAGGCGGTGCTGGCGCTGGCCGCCAAACCCGAGCGCGACCCCGTACTGCCGCTGCGGGCCGCCGCCGCTGCCGCGCAGGCCGGACTGCCGCTGTCGCTGCACGCGGTGCGCCGGCTGGCCGCGGCCGCCCGGCCGCTGCCCGTGCCGTGGCCCGCCGAGGCACGCGAGCAACTGGTCACCCTGCTGGGCGCGGGCGAGTCCACCGTGCCGGTGTGGGAGGCGCTGGAGGCCGAGGGGCTGATCACCCGGCTGCTGCCGGACTGGGAGCGGGTCCGCTGCCGTCCGCAGCGCAACGCGGTGCACCGGTTCACCGTCGACCGGCACCTGGTGGAGACCGCCGTCCAGGCGTCCGGGCTGACCCGCCGGGTCGGCCGCCCCGACCTGCTGCTGACCGCCGCCCTGCTGCACGACATCGGCAAGGGCTGGCCGGGCGACCACAGCGAGGCGGGTGAGATCATCGCCCGCGACGTGGCCGCCAGGATCGGCTTCGGCCGCGCCGACGTGGACACCCTGGCGCTGCTGGTCCGCCACCATCTGCTGCTGATCGACACCGCCACCCGCCGCGACCTGGACGACCCCGAGACCGTACGCGCGGTCGCCGTGACCGTACGGGACACCTCCACGCTGGAACTGCTGGCCGCGCTGACCGAGGCCGACGCGCTGGCCACCGGCCCCGCCGCGTGGAGCACCTGGCGGGCCTCGCTGCTGGCCGACCTGGTCGAGCGGGTCGGTGAGGCGCTGGACACCGGCGCCCTGCCGGAGACTGCCGACCGCGAGTCGACCGCCGAGGAGGAGCGGCTGGCGATCGAGGCGGCCCGTACCGGCGGCCCGGTGCTCGCGCTGCACGCCCACACCGAGCCGGAGGGCGAGGGCGAGGCGCAGGACGAGGCGCTGGGCGTGGAACTCGTGCTCGCCGTCCCCGACCGCCCCGGGCTGCTCGCCCAGGCCGCGGGGGTGCTGGCGCTGCACCGCCTCGCGGTACGCGCCGCCGACCTGCGGGCCGTCGACCCGATCGGCGAGGGCCCGGTGTCGCTGCTGAACTGGCGGGTCTCGGCCGAGTACGGCTCGCTGCCCGAGGCGGCCAGGCTCCGCGCGGACCTCGGCCGGGCCTTCGAGGGCACCCTCGACATCGAGTCCCGGCTGGCCGAGCGGGAGGCCGCCTACCCGCGGCGGCGCGGGGTCACGGCGCCGCCGCCCCGGGTCAGCGTCGCCAAGGGCACCTCGCAGACCGCCACCGTGCTGGAGGTGCGCGCCCAGGACGCCCCCGGTCTTCTGCACCGGATCGGCCTGGCGCTGACCGCCACCGGGATCACGGTCCGCTCGGCCCGGATCTCCACCCTGGGCGCCAACGCGGTGGACGCCTTCTACGTGGTGGGCAAGGACGGCGCCCCGCTGCCCGAGGCCCGCGCGGCGGAGGTGGCCCGCCAGGTCGAGCAGGCGCTGCGCTGACCCTCCGCGGCGCGGGCCGGTCGGGGCGCAGTGCAGACCGCACCCGGACCGGCCAAGTACCCTGGGGGTCGACCATTGCCCACCCCCGACGCGAGGACCCGCGACCGACGTGTTCGATACCCTCTCCGACCGCCTTGCAGAGACGTTCAAGAACCTCCGCGGCAAGGGGCGCCTGTCCGAGGCGGACATCGACGCCACCGCACGCGAGATCCGTATCGCGCTGCTGGAGGCGGACGTCGCGCTGCCCGCGGTACGCGCGTTCATCAAGCAGGTCAAGGAGCGCGCCTCGGGCGCCGAGGTGTCGCAGGCGCTGAACCCGGCGCAGCAGGTCATCAAGATCGTCAACGAGGAGCTCGTCGGCATCCTCGGCGGCGAGACCCGGCGGCTGCGCTTCGCCAAGCAGCCGCCCACCGTGATCATGCTCGCGGGTCTCCAGGGCGCCGGTAAGACCACACTGGCCGGAAAGCTCGGCCTGTGGCTGAAGTCGCAGGGCCACGCGCCGCTGCTGGTCGCCTGTGACCTCCAGCGCCCGAACGCCGTCAACCAGCTCTCGGTGGTCGCCGAGCGGGCCGGTGTCGCCGTCTTCGCCCCCGAGCCCGGCAACGGCGTGGGCGACCCGGTCAAGGTCGCCCAGGACTCCGTGGAGTTCGCCCGGTCCAAGCAGTACGACGTGGTCGTGGTCGACACCGCGGGCCGCCTCGGTGTGGACCAGGAGCTGATGCGGCAGGCCGCGGACATCCGCGACGCCGTGCGCCCCGACGAGATCCTCTTCGTCGTCGACGCGATGATCGGCCAGGACGCGGTGAACACCGCGGAGGCGTTCCGCGACGGTGTCGGCTTCGACGGCGTGGTGCTGTCCAAGCTGGACGGCGACGCCCGCGGTGGCGCGGCGCTGTCGATCGCCCATGTCACCGGCAAGCAGATCATGTTCGCCTCGAACGGCGAGAAGCTCGACGACTTCGACGCGTTCCACCCGGACCGGATGGCGTCCCGGATCCTCGGTATGGGCGACATGCTCTCGCTCATCGAGAAGGCCGAGCAGACGTTCAGCCAGGCCGAGGCCGAGAAGATGGCGGCCAAGCTGGCGAAGGGCCCCAAGGAGTTCACCCTCGACGACTTCCTCCAGCAGATGGAGCAGGTCCGCAAGATGGGCTCGATCTCCAAGCTGCTCGGCATGCTGCCGGGCATGGGCCAGATCAAGGACCAGATCAACAACCTCGACGAGCGGGACGTGGACCGCACCGCGGCGATCATCAAGTCGATGACCCCGGGCGAGCGTGCCGATCCGCACCTGATCAACGGCTCGCGCCGGGCCCGTATCGCCAAGGGCTCGGGTGTCGAGGTCAGCGCGGTGAAGAACCTGGTGGAGCGGTTCTTCGAGGCGCGCAAGATGATGTCGCGGATGGCCCAGGGCGGTGGGATGCCGGGTATGCCCGGGATGCCGGGCATGGGTGGCGGCCCCGGGCGGCAGAAGAAGCAGCAGAAGCAGGCCAAGGGCAAGCGGCAGAGCGGCAACCCGATGAAGCGCAAGGCGGAGGCCGCCGCGGCCGCCGCCCGCCGCGAGCAGGGCGCCCCGGGCGAGGACGGCGACAGCCCGTTCGGCCTGCCCGCCGGCGGCGAGAACTTCGAACTGCCCGACGAGTTCAAGAAGTTCATGGGCTGACCCGGCACCGGCCCCCAGCCGGGGGCCGGTCGGCCGGTCTCAGCCGAGCAGCGCCGCGAAGCCGCCGCCGCGGGCCAGCGCCTCCAGCTCGTCGAGCGCGCGCAGTGCCTGCCCGGCGGCGGCCGGGTCGCGCTCCGCCAGCCCGCTGGCGGCGAACTCGTCCTCGTCCAGCCGTAGTACGTCCCGGCCGTCGCCCGACAGCCACAGGTCGAGGTCGAGGTCCTCCACGGTGATGCCCGCCCCGCCGACGACCGCGGGCCTGGTGACATCGCAGTACCAGCCCTTGACGGCGCCGTCCGCGGCGCGCACCTCCTTCACCGCGTACCAGCGGTCCCGCCAGTACGTCTCGGTGAACACATCGCCCGGCTCGAAGCGGACGAAGCCGAAGTCGCGCACGCCGGGCGCCGCCCAGTCGGCCCGTACCGTCACCCGGACCCCGTCGTCGGCCAGCACGTCGGCCGGGTAACGGACCTTCTCCCGTGCGGCCTTGACCAGCCGGACGGAGACCGGGGTGCCGGGGGAGAGCGGGGTGGCGTCGTCTTGCTGCGCGGAGGCGTCCATGGGGACCACCCTCGCCGACGCCGTACCCGTACGGCCAGCCGATTTCGCCCCGCGCGGGCGGGCCTCACCCGCGGGCGATCACGTACCGGAAGACGTTCTCCATCCGGACCGTGCCGTCGGGCCTGCGGTACGGGTGCAGCGCCTCGGCGATCTCCTTCTCCACCTGCTGCTGGTCGGTGGCCTCCACCGCCGCGTCGAACAGCCCGGTGGAGACCAGGCCGCGTACCGCGCTGGCCGGATCGGGGTAGCCGAAGGGGCAGGAGACCCGGCCGGAGCCGTCGGGGCGCAGCCCCGCGGCGCGCGCCAGGTCCTCCAGGTCGTCCCGGCCGCTGAGCCGCGGCTCGCACGCCGCCGGTCCGCGCGGCTCGGCCAGCCGCGCCGCGATCCGCAGCACCCGGGAGGTCGCACAGCGCTCGGGCGGCCCCCATCCGGCCAGCACCACCGTGCGGCCGCGGGCGGCCCGGCCGGTCGCGGCGCCCAGCGCGGGCAGCAACTCGGCCGAGGGCAGCGCCGGATCGAAGGCGGTCACCAGGTCGAAGTCGCCGACGGGCTCGCGCGGACCGCACGGCAGCAGCCGGGTCCTGGCCCGGGCGCCGGAGGGCGCTCCCCACCGCGGCTCCGGCAGCAGGCGCTCCCGCGCCAGCGCCAGCCGCTCCCCGTCCGTGTCGCACCCGGTGACCGTGGCACCCCTGGCCACCGCCAGCAGCAGGGCGAGCCCCGAACCGCAGCCGAGCGACAGTAACCGGGTGCCCGCGCCGACCTCCAACCGGTCGTACACGGTCTCGTACAGCGGCACGAGCATGCGTTCCTGGATCTCCGCCCAGTCGCGCGCTCTGCCCTCCGCACCGGGCCTGGTTCCGCGATAGAGCACAGGTGCCATCGACCGCCCCAATCAGCTTCGCGCCGTCTTTTGCCCCCCGTGCGTACTGCCTGCCGTACTCGTCCCTGAAAGCCAGACAACTGCTGATTCGCCGTCCCGTCCAGGGGGCAGGCCCGATTCACGCCGAAGCGACCCGGACCCGTAACATCGGGTTCATGGCAAAGGCTCCCGTTCTCACCCCCCAGGCGGACGACTTCCCGCGCTGGTACCAGGACCTGATCAGCAAGGCCGAGTTGGCCGACAACGGGCCGGTCCGCGGCACCATGGTCATCCGGCCGTACGGCTACGGCCTGTGGGAGCGGATGCAGCAGGACATGGACGCGCGGATCAAGGCGGCGGGTGCGCAGAACGCGTACTTCCCGCTGTTCATCCCGCAGTCGTACCTGACGCGCGAGGCCGAGCACGTGGAGGGTTTCGCCCCCGAGCTGGCGGTCGTCACGCACGGCGGGGGCAAGGAGCTGGAGGAGCCGATCGTCGTCCGGCCCACCTCCGAGACGATCATCAACGAGTACTTCTCCAAGTGGGTGCAGAGCTACCGCGACCTGCCGCTGCTGATCAACCAGTGGGCGAACGTGGTCCGTTGGGAGCTGCGCCCGCGGCTCTTCCTGCGCACCACCGAGTTCCTCTGGCAGGAGGGCCACACCGCGCACGCCACCCAGGAGGACGCCCGGGAGTACGCCTCCCGGATCCAGAAGGACGTCTACGCGGACTTCATGGAGAACGTCCTGGCGATGGACGTGGTCCTCGGCCGCAAGACGGCCAAGGAGCGGTTCGCCGGCGCCATCAACACCCTCACCCTGGAAGGGATGATGGGCGACGGCAAGGCGCTGCAGCTGGGCACCAGCCACGAACTGGGCCAGAACTTCGCCAAGGCGTTCCACACCCAGTACCTGTCCAAGGAGGGCACCCAGGAGCACGTCTGGCAGACCTCCTGGGGCAGCACCACGCGCATGATCGGCGCCCTGGTGATGATGCACGGCGACGACAACGGCCTGCGGGTGCCGCCGCGGCTGGCGCAGACCCAGGTCGTGGTGCTGGCGATCAAGGGCGACGAGCCGGTGATCGCCAAGGTGCGCGAGATCGGCGACCAGCTCCGGGCCGCCGGGCTGCGGGTGCATGTCGACGACCGCACCGACACGCCCTTCGGCCGCCGCGCCGTGGACTGGGAGCTGAAGGGTGTCCCGGTCAGGGTCGAGATCGGGCCGCGCGACCTGGAGGGCGGCACCGCGATGCTGGCCCGTCGGATTCCCGGCGGAAAGGAAGCGGTTTCGATCGAGTCCCTGGTGACCCTGTTGCCCAAGGTGCTGGAGGAGGACCAGGCGCAGCTCCTGCGCGAGTCCCGCGAGCGCCGGACGTCCCGCACCGTGGACGTCGCGACGATCACCGAGGCCGCCGAGGCCGCGGCCACCGGCTGGGCCCGTATCCCGTGGGCCGACCTCGGCCCCGAGGGCGAGGCCAAGCTGGCTGAGCAGGGTGTTTCCGTACGCTGCCTGGTCAGCCCGGACGGCTCGGTGCCGGACGCCGACGACACCCCCGGTACGCTGGCGATCGTGGCACGCGCTTACTAGCGTCCGCTGACCGAAAACTGACGTACGTAATACGTGAATCGTCTCGTCATGGGGCGGGTGCGCGGGTTCTCCACAGTCCTCCGCACCCGCCCCTCGTCATGCGCATCATCCGGAACTGACCGATCAGTGCAAATTAATTGGGGTAGCCCGGAATCGGAACACCGGGAGCGCCCGGCTCGTTGTCACGGCGTGAGCACGACACCACCTGTTCTCGCCGCCGAGCTGGCAGTCGCCTGGGCCGATATTCAACGGCACCATCCCGAGCTGCCCGACTTGGCCGCGCCCGAGTCCCTGATCGGAGAGTCGTCCTCCGCGTGCGGTACGGAGCTCTCCTTCGACAGGCTGCTGCACGAGGCCGTGCACGGGATCGCCGCTGCCCGCGGTATCCGTGACACCTCGCGCGCCGGCCGCTACCACAACCGCCGATTTCTCGCGATCGCCGACGAGATGGGCCTCGACCACGCCGAGGAGCCGCATCCCAGCAGCGGGTTCTCCCTCGTCGTGATGCGCCCTGACACCCGTAAGCGCTACCGGGTCACCATCGAGCGGCTCCAGCGCGCCCTCAAGGCGCATACCGTGGCCACCACGGCCGACACCGCCCGCTCCTTCCGCGGACCAGCCGCCCGGCACGGCTCCTCGGGCGGCGGTGTGCGCGTCAAGGCGGTCTGCGACTGCGGGCGCAACGTCCGGGTCGTGCCATCCGTGCTGGCCCAGGCGCCGATCATGTGCGGGGCCTGCGGGCAGCCCTTCCGGATCCCGGAGGTCGTAGGGGTCGGCTGAGTGTGGCAGAATGTTCAGTCGAGAACTCGACAGCCGTGCAGGAACCCTCTCTCCTTCGGCTGACGCGTCCATCGGGCGCACGAATCCACAACCCCACGTGGTCACTCGCCGTGCCCAAACACGTCAACACCAGGAGAACCCACTCCCGTGGCAGTCAAGATCAAGCTGAAGCGTCTGGGCAAGATCCGTTCGCCTCACTACCGCATCGTCGTCGCCGACTCCCGTACCCGCCGTGACGGCCGGGCCATCGAGGAGATCGGCCTGTACCACCCGGTGCAGAACCCGTCGCGCATCGAGGTCGACTCGGAGCGCGCGCAGTACTGGCTCTCCGTCGGCGCGCAGCCGACCGAGCCCGTGCTGGCCATCCTCAAGCTGACCGGCGACTGGCAGAAGCACAAGGGCCTCGAGGCCCCGGCGCCGCTGCTCGTGGCCGAGCCGAAGGCCGACAAGCGCGCCCTGTTCGAGGCCGCCGCCAAGGACACCGCGGACGAGCCCAAGGGTGAGGCGATCACCCCGAAGGCGAAGAAGTCCGAGAAGAAGGCCGATGACACCGCCGAGGCCCCGGCCGCGGCTGAGTCGACCGAGGCCTGAGCATGCTCGAGGAGGCCCTTGAGCACCTCGTGAAGGGCATCGTCGACAACCCCGACGATGTGCAGGTCGACATGCGCACCCTGCGCCGCGGCAGCGTGCTGGAGGTCCGGGTGCACCCCGACGACCTCGGCAAGGTGATCGGCCGCAACGGCCGTACCGCCCGCGCGCTGCGTACGGTCGTGGGCGCGCTCGGCGGCCGTGGTGTCCGCGTCGACCTCGTCGACGTGGACCAGGTCCGCTGAGCCGGGCCGACACACAGGATCACCGGCACGGGCCGGGGGTGGCGATCGCCGCTCCCGGCCCGTGCCGCGTCTTCCGCCGCCTCCCGGCGCCCCCGGGCGTGGGCGGCGGCCCCGCACCCCTCCCGCAGAGCCGGAAAGTGAGCCGTACATGCAGTTGGTAGTCGGCAGGATCGGCCGCGCCCACGGCATCAAGGGCGAGGTCAGCGTCGAGGTGCGCACCGACGAGCCGGAACTGCGGCTCGCCCCCGGTGCCGTACTCGCCACCGACCCGGCCTCGGCCGGCCCGCTGACCATCGCCACCGGCCGGGTGCACAGCGGACGGCTGATGCTGCGCTTCGAGGGCGTCAGCGACCGCAACGGCGCCGAGGCGCTGCGCAACACGCTGCTGATCGCCGAGGTCGACCCGGCCCAGATGCCGGAGGACCCCGAGGAGTTCTACGACCACCAGCTCATCGACCTGGACGTGGTCACCGTGGACGGCCGCGAGGTCGGCCGGATCGCCGAGATCAGCCATCTGCCGTACCAGGACCTGCTGGTCGTCCGGCGGCCCGACGGCGGCGAGGTGCTGATCCCCTTCGTCGAGGAGATCGTGCCGGAGATCGACCTGGAGGAGCAGCGCGCGGTGATCGACCCGCCGCCCGGACTGCTCGACGAGGCGGAGGCCGACGTGGCCGCCGCCTCCGACGCGCCGGGGACCCCGCACGACGCGGACGGCTCCTGACATGCGGATCGACGTCGTCACGATCTTCCCCGAGTACCTGGACCCGCTGAACGTCTCGCTGGTCGGCAAGGCCCGCGCCCGCGGGCAGCTCGACGTCCGCGTGCACGACCTGCGGCAGTGGGCGCACGACAAGCACAACACCGTCGACGACACCCCGTACGGCGGCGGCCCCGGCATGGTCATGAAGACCGGCCCCTGGGGCGAGGCGCTGGACGAGTCCCTGGCCGACGGCTACGAGGCGGGCGCGCACCTGCCCGCCCTGGTCGTCCCGACGCCCAGCGGCCGCCCCTTCACCCAGCGGCTCGCCGTCGAACTCTCCGCCCGGCCCTGGCTGATCTTCACCCCGGCCCGCTACGAGGGCATCGACACCCGTGTCACCGAGGAGTACGCCACCCGGCTGCCGGTCTACGAGGTCTCCATCGGCGACTACGTGCTGGCCGGCGGCGAGGCCGCGGTACTGGTCATCACCGAGGCGGTGGCCCGGCTGCTGCCCGGCGTGCTCGGCAACGCGGAGTCCCACCAGGACGACTCCTTCGCCCCCGGCCCGATGGCCGACCTGCTGGAGGGGCCCGTCTACACCAAGCCCCCGCAGTGGCGCGGCCGCGGCATCCCCGAGGTGCTGCTCAGCGGCCACCACGGGAAGATCGCCCGCTGGCGGCGGGACGAGGCGTTCCGCCGCACCGTCACCAACAGGCCCGACCTGATCGAGCGTTGCGACCCCGCCGCCTTCAACAAGAAGGACCGGGAGATGCTCAGCATCCTCGGCTGGCAGCCCGGCCCCGACGGCCGATTTGGGCGCAGCCCGGAGGCCGTGGAAGAATGAGCCGCTGCCGTCCGTCCGGCGCGCGCCCCTGCCACAGGGGGAACGACGCCCGTCCGACGCGGTGGCCGCGACCTTGATCCCGTAACGACATTCCGTCGATGACCTGTGGCATCGGCGAGGAAGCAGAATCCCATGCCCAACCTGATCGACAGCGTCAACAGCGCCTCGCTGCGCACCGACGTCCCGGCCTTCCGCCCCGGTGACACCGTCAACGTCCACGTGCGCGTCATCGAGGGCAACCGCTCCCGTGTGCAGCAGTTCAAGGGCGTCGTCATCCGCCGCCAGGGCGCGGGCATCAGCGAGACCTTCACGGTCCGCAAGGTCAGCTTCTCGGTCGGCGTGGAGCGTACCTTCCCGGTGCACACCCCGATCGTCGAGAAGATCGAGGTCGTGACCCGCGGTGACGTCCGCCGCGCCAAGCTGTACTACCTCCGTGAGCTGCGCGGCAAGGCCGCGAAGATCAAGGAGAAGCGCGACAACTGATCCATAGGTCGGCCGGATAAGCTCTGGCCACGATGGACACCGAAGCGGCACTTCCGGAACGCGACCGCTCCCCTTCCGCCGATGAGGCGGAGACAGAGGAGCGGTCGCGTTCCGTCGTGTCCGGGCCCGCCCTGCGCGCGGCCGCCGTCCGCTGGTGGACGCAGTGGCGGCGTACCGCCCTGCTCGTGGTCGGCAGCGTGGTCGTGCTGCTCCTGGTGAGCACCTATGTCGTCCAGCCGTACCAGGTTCCGAGCGGCTCCATGGAGGGAACGCTGCGAGTCGGTGACCGGGTGCTGGTGAACAAGCTCGCCTACCGTTTCGGGGGCGAGCCGCGGCGGGGGGACGTGATCGTGTTCGACGGTGACGGATCGTTCGTGCAACAGAGCGGGACGGACTACGTGAAGCGGGTGATCGGCGTCGGCGGCGACCGGGTGACCTGCTGCGACCAGCAGGGCCGCCTGCTCGTCAACGGCCATCCGCTCACCGAGGACTACCTTTACCCCGGAGACACCCCCTCGCAGGTACGGTTCGACATCGTGGTGCCGGACGGAAGGCTGTGGGTGATGGGCGACCACCGCGACGACTCCCGCGACTCCCGTGAACACCTCGGGGATCCCGGCGGCGGCACCGTGCCCGTCGGCAAGGTGATCGGCCGCGCCGAGTGGATCGGCTGGCCGGTCGGCCACTGGACCAAGCTCGACCGCCCCGCCGCCTTCGCCGCCGTCCCCGCGCCGGCAGGCCACCATGGGTAACCGCGGCCGTCCGCGCTACGGGCACCACCGCGCCCCCGTACCCTCCGGCCACGACGCGAGCGGTTCCCACGGCTCGTCCCGCGGCTCCCGCGGCTCCCACGGGACCGGTACGGCCGCCGCCGACACGCCCGCCAACGGCACCCCGCCGCTCACCGGCAGCAGCCGTATCGAGCGCCGCAAGCTGGCCCGCAAGGTGAAGCGGAAGCGCCGCCGCTCGCTGGCCAAGGAGGTGCCGCTGCTGGTCATGGTGGCGCTGCTGATCGCGCTGGTGCTCAAGACCTTCCTGCTCCAGGCGTTCGTCATCCCGTCCGGATCGATGGAGCAGACCATCAAGATCGGCGACCGGGTGCTGGTCGACAAGCTCACCCCCTGGTTCGGCTCGGAACCCAAGCGCGGTGACGTCGTCGTCTTCAAGGACCCCGGCGGCTGGCTGCCGCCCGAGGAGAAGAAGAAGCCGGACCCCGTCGTCCTCAAACAGGTGAAGGAGTTCTTCACCTTCATCGGGCTGCTGCCGTCGTCGAACGAGCAGGATCTGATCAAGCGGGTCATCGGCGTCGGCGGCGACACCGTGCAGTGCTGCGACCCCCAGGGCCGCATCCTCGTCAACGGCGTGCCGCTCACCGAGCCGTATCTTTTCGCCGGAAATCCACCCTCAATGATGAAATTCAGCGTGCACGTACCCAAGGGACGGCTCTGGGTGATGGGCGACCACCGCTCGGATTCCGCCGACTCGCGGTACCACACGGACAAGCCCGGCGGCGGCACGATCCCGCTCAGCCTGGTCGTGGGCAGGGCTTTTGTCATCGCGTGGCCGGTCGGGCACTGGCAGCGGCTGCCCGAGCCGGAGACATACGCCTCGGTCCCCAAGCCGACCGCGGCGGGAACATCGGCGCTGGGCACGCGCACTACTGTGGAGACGGCAAACAACGGCCAAGGAACGACCCGGCTGCCGACTCCTGCGGAACTCCCGCTCGTTATGGGAGTGGTGGGCCTGCGTCGAACATGGAGCGGGCGGCGGTCCGGAGTGAGGAGTGGATGTGGGGGACCTGGTGGTCGGCGCAAGGTCTGGTTCCGGCGAGCCCGAGAAGGGGGACGTGTCCGTGCCCCCTGCCGGGGCGGCGCAGGCCGATGGCCGAGTCCCCGAGGCGGCGGATGTGACGGAGTACGGCGCGGTGCCGGGCGGTGTGCCGGGCCCGCAGAGCCACGATTTCGCAAAGAATGGCGGCTCCGCGGAGAGCGCCGGCGGCTACGCGGCGACCGACGCGGGCTTCGCGGAGAGTAACGGCGGATATCCGCGCGGCCATGGCGGGCAGAGCCACGGCGAGCAGGGCTACGGCGACGAGCACGGCTATGGCGGCGAGCAGGGCTACGGCCCGGGTACGGGGGAGCCGGTGGGACCCGGTCCCGCGGTCCCCGGCCCGCCCGCCGGCCCTCCGCCGCCGCCCGACACCCCGCCGTCCGGCTCCTCGGGCTCGGCCGCCCGCAAGCAGCGCTCGTTCTGGAAGGAGCTGCCGCTGCTGATCGGCATCGCCCTGGTGCTGGCGCTGCTGATCAAGACCTTCCTGGTGCAGGCGTTCTCCATCCCGTCCGACTCCATGCAGCACACGCTGGAGCGCGGCGACCGGGTGCTGGTCGACAAGCTCACCCCGTGGTTCGGCTCCAAGCCGACCCGCGGCGAGGTCGTCGTCTTCCACGACCCGGGCGGCTGGCTGGGCGAGAATCCTCCCGCGTCGGGCAACGTGGTGACCAAGGGTCTGCAGAAGGGCCTCAGCTTCATCGGCCTCATGCCCTCGGCCGAGGAGAAGGACCTGATCAAGCGGGTCATCGGCGTCGGCGGCGACACCGTCGAGTGCAAGGGCACCGGCCCGGTGAAGGTCAACGGCAAGGCGCTCAACGAGCCGTACGTCTTCGCGGGCAACACCCCCTGCACCCCTGATCTGCCCTTCAAGATCACGGTTCCCAAGAACCGGATCTGGGTGATGGGCGACCACCGCCAGGACTCGCTGGACTCCCGCTACCACATGTCACTGCCCGGTGGCGGCACCGTCTCCGACGACCAGGTCGTCGGCCGTGCGATCGTCGTGGCCTGGCCGATCAACCGCTGGGACGCGCTGTCGATCCCGGACACCTTCGACCAGCCGGGGATCAACGCGGCGGGCGCCGCGGCCCCCGCGGCGGCCGGACTGGCCGGTGCGCTGCCCCTGGTGCTGCTCCGCCGCAGGCGGCTGCTCCGGGCCAGGCCGCAGGTCACAGATGCGGAAACCCGATAAGCGACCGCTGACGACTGCTGACCTCAGGCGTACCGCCGGGTAGGGTTCCGGTCCATGAGCAGCAGCAGTGGTGCGATACGTGGCAGGGATGGCGGCCGGTTCGGACGTACGGTGTCCGGGCTGGCCGTCGCCCTGGGCTGTGTCCTGTTCCTGGGCGGCTTCGCCTGGGCGGCGGTCGACTACCGGCCGTACACAGTGCCGACCAACTCGATGCAGCCCACGGTGAACCCCGGCGACCGGGTGCTCGCCCAGCATGTCTCGGGCTCCGAGGTGCACCGCGGTGACGTGGTGGTCTTCAAGGACAAGCTCTGGGGCGACCTGCCCGAGGTCAAGCGGGTGGTCGGGGTCGGCGGCGACACCGTGCAGTGCTGCGACAAGCAGGGCCGCCTGATGGTGAACGGCACCGCGGTCGACGAAAGCTATCTGCCCAGCGGAGTCCCGGCTTCGATGAGCAACTTCAAGACGACCGTCCCGCGCGGCGAGCTGTTCCTGCTCGGCGACAACCGGGCGGTCTCCCAGGACTCCCGCACCCACCTGATGGACGACGAGCACGGCTCCGTCCCGGTGGCCGACGTGAAGGCGCGGGTGGAGGCCACGGCGTGGCCGATGGGGCGGATGGGCAAGGTGGGGCGCACCGCCTCCTTCGACGCGCTCACGGGCGGCGGCGCGTCCGCACAGGGCCCGCTGGGCTGGCTGACGATCGCGGTGATCGCCGGGGCCGTGCTGATCCTCTTCGGGGCCGCCTGGACCCCGCTGGCCCGCGCGCTGAGGCGCACATGACGCCGATCAGGCGCCGCGCCTCCCGTGTGGTGCTGCTCGACCCGGAGGACCGGATCCTGCTGCTGCACGGCTTCGAGCCGGCCGACCCCTCCGCGACCTGGTGGTTCACCCCGGGTGGCGGCGTCGAGGAGGGCGAGAGCCTGGAGGCGGCGGCCCGCCGTGAGGTGGCCGAGGAGACCGGTATCACAGATCTGACGCTCGGCCCGGTGCTGTGGCAGCGGACCGCCTGCTTCGACTTCGACGGCAGCCGCTGGGAGCAGGACGAGTGGTACCACCTGGGGCGTACCGGCACTGTGGGCTTCGACACCAGTGGACAGACCGACCTGGAACGCCGCAGTGTGACCTCGCTCCGTTGGTGGACCTGCGAGGAACTTCTCCGCACTCGTGAGACGGTATATCCGATCAGGCTCGCCGGGCTGCTGCGTACGCTGCTCGACGAAGGACCTCCACCGTCCCCTGTCTCCCTGGGGGCGGAGCGCGACTGACGCACAATGGGGGACACGTACGGCTGAAGGGGAACATGCCATGAGCGCCGAGGACCTCGAAAAGTACGAGACCGAGATGGAGCTGAAGCTCTACCGGGAGTACCGCGATGTCGTCGGCCTGTTCAAGTACGTGATCGAGACCGAACGGCGGTTCTACCTCACCAACGACTACGAGATGCAGGTGCACTCGGTCCAGGGCGAGGTCTTCTTCGAAGTGTCGATGGCCGACGCCTGGGTCTGGGACATGTACCGGCCCGCCCGCTTCGTCAAGCAGGTGCGGGTCCTCACGTTCAAGGACGTGAACATCGAGGAGCTGAACAAGGCGGATCTGGATCTGCCGTCGGACGACTCGGGCTTCAACAGCTGAGGACTGCCGGACCGTCACCCGGCAGGTTATCCACAGGCTTCGACCAAGATCATCTTTTGCGTACCACCTCCGTCACGCTGAGTGACGGAGGTGGTACGCATGAACGCGCGAGGAGCGCTGGGGCGGTACGGGGAGGATCTCGCCGCCCGCACGCTGGAGGACGCGGGCCTGACGGTGCTCGGGCGGAACTGGCGGTGCAGGCACGGCGAGATCGACATCATGGCGTCAGAGGGGGACGCCCTGGTGGTGTGCGAGGTGAAGACCCGCCGCTCGGGGGAGTTCCAGCACCCCATGGCGGCCCTCACCCCCGACAAGATCGACCGGCTGCGGTCGCTGGCCGAGCGCTGGGCCGGTGAGCACGGCGGCGCTCCGCCGGGCGGCGTCCGGATCGACCTGGTCGGCGTGATCCTGCCCGCCCGCGGCGCGGCCCGCGTGGAGCATGTGCGGGGGGTGGCGTGATGGGCTTCGCCCGTACGTGCTCGGTGGCACTGGTCGGTGTCGAAGGCGTGGTGGTCGAGGTCCAGGCCGACCTCGAGCCGGGCCTCGCCGCCTTCGCGCTGGTCGGCCTGCCGGACAAGAGCCTGACCGAGAGCCGTGACCGGGTCAGGGCCGCGATCGTCAACAGCGGCGAGACCTGGCCGCAGAAGAAGCTCACCGTCGGCCTCAGCCCGGCCTCCGTCCCCAAGGGCGGCTCCGGCTTCGACCTGGCCGTCGCCTGCGCGGTGCTCGCCGCCAACGACCGGATCGCCCCGCGGTCCATCGCGGATCTCATGATGATCGGCGAGCTCGGCCTCGACGGCCGGGTCCGCCCGGTCCGCGGCGTCCTGCCCGCCGTCCTCGCCGCCGCCGACGCGGGCTACCGCCACGTGGTCGTCCCCGACCGCACCACCGCCGAGGCCGCCCTCGTCCCCGGCGTCTCCGTCCTCGGCGTCCGCTCCCTGCGCCAGCTCGTCGCCGTCCTCAACGACGAACTCGCCCCGGAAGAGGAGGAGGACGCCCTCCCGGGCGAGGGCCGCCCGGACCCGATACTGGCCGGCCTGACGGTGCCGGGGGGAGGGGTGGGGACGGGTGCCGTCTTCCACGACCAGATCCCCGACATGGCGGATGTGTCCGGGCAGCACACGGCGAGGCGTGCCCTGGAGATCTCCGCGGCCGGGGGACACCACCTCTACCTCAAGGGTCCGCCGGGAGCCGGGAAGACCATGCTGGCCGAGCGGCTGTGCGGGCTGCTGCCGCCCCTGACCAACCAGGAGTCGCTCGAGGTCACCGCGGTCCACTCGGTCGCAGGGATCCTGCCGCCCGGCAAACCGCTGGTCGACACCCCGCCCTACTGCGCGCCCCACCACTCGGCGACCATGCCGTCGATCGTCGGCGGGGGGAGCGGCCTGCCGCGGCCGGGCGCGGTGTCCTTGGCCCACCGCGGCGTGCTCTTCATGGACGAGGCCCCGGAGTTCAGCGGGAGGGTGCTGGACGCGATGCGGCAGCCGCTGGAGTCCGGGCATGTGGTGGTCGCCCGCTCGGCCGGTGTGATGCGGCTGCCCGCACGCTTCCTTCTGGTGCTGGCCGCCAACCCCTGCCCGTGCGGCAGGTACTCACTCCTCGGGGTGGGCTGCGACTGCTCACCGACGGCGGTCCGCCGTTACCAGAGCAGACTGTCGGGCCCGCTGCTCGACCGGGTGGACCTACGGGTCGACGTCGAGGCGGTGTCCAGGAGTGAGCTGACCGGCGCGCACCCCTCGGAGACCACCGCGCAGGTGGCCGCCCGGGTCAGGGCCGCCCGCGAGCGCGCCGCCGCCCGCTACGAGGGCACTCCGTGGCGGACCAACAGCGAGGTGCCCGGTCATGAGCTGCGCACCCGGTGGCAGCTCCAGCCCGGCGCGCTCCGGGAGGCGGAGCGGGACATGGAGCGCGGGCTGCTGACCGCCCGCGGGCTCGACCGGGTGCTGCGCGTCGCGTGGACCGTGGCCGACCTCGCCGGGATCGAGCGCCCCGGGGCCGTGGAGATGCTGGAGGCACTCCAATTGCGGACCGGCGTCCCCCGGGGTGTGCCCGAGCCGGTCGGGGGTCGGTGATGCGGGGGGAGGGGGAGGTGTGGGCGCGGGTGGCGCTGACGCGGGTCGCCGACCCCGGGGACGAGGTGATGGGGCGGGCGGTGCGGGAGCGGGGAGCCGAGGGGGCCTGGGCGGCGGCCCGGGCGGGGGAGCGGTTGCCCGGGGCGGGAGAGCAGCGGACGGCGGGGTACGCGGTGCGGGCCGCCCGCGCGGACCCGGGGGCGGACCTCGCGGCAGCCGGGCGGGCGGGGGCGCGGTTCGTGTGCCCGGGGGACACCGAGTGGCCGGGCCAGCTCGACGACCTCGGGCTCCAGCGGCCGTACGGCCTGTGGGTGCGGGGGCGGCCGTCCCTGCGGCTGTGGGCGCTGCGCTCGGTCGCGGTGGTCGGTGCGCGGGCCTGCACCGACTACGGCGCGCACATGGCGGCCCGGCTGGGCGACGGCCTCGCCCGCTCCGGCTGGGTGGTCGTCTCCGGGGCGGCCTACGGGGTGGACGGCGTCGTACAGCGCAGCACCCTGCGGGCGGACGGTGCCACGATCGGGGTGGTGGCCAGCGGCGTGGATGTGCCCTATCCGCCGGGCAACGCCGAGTTGATCGGCGAGATCGCCGAACGCGGACTGCTGATCGGCGAGTTGCCGCCGGGCGACCACCCCACACGCAGCAGGTTCGTGCTGCGGAACCGGGTGATCGCGGCGCTGACCCGCGGCACCGTGGTGGTGGAGGCCCGCTACCGCAGCGGCTCGCTGGTGACCGCCCGCCGGGCGGCCGAGCTGGGGCGGGTGACGATGGGCGTGCCGGGGCCGTGCACCAGCGGTCTGTCGGAAGGCGTGCACGAACTGCTGCGCGGCGAAGCGGTGGTGGTCACCGACGCGGCAGAAGTGATCGAGATGGTGGGGGAGATCGGCACGGATCTGGCACCGCGCCGCCGCGGCCCGGTGCTGCCGCGCGATCTGCTGGACCGGGCGGCGGCCCGGGTACTGGAAGCGCTGCCAGGTCAGGGCGATGCCGGGGAGGAGGAGATCGCCCGCGCGGCCGGGGCGAGCCGGGACGACACGCTGGGACGGCTCTACGAATTGCAGGCCCTCGGCTTCGTCGAACGCGACAACGGGCGGTGGAAGTTGGTCCGTACCGCACGGGACGGCCGCACACGGCGGGCGGGTTGACGTGACGGACACACCATCAGGTGACAGGAAACCGCCGTGACCTGGGACGATCGTAGGACCGGCCGTGAGCGGCACGACGGCCCTCCATCATTGGCCAACGGGGTCCTTCCGCGGACCCCGGGCCGGGCCGCCCCGCCGGTCCGGCGACCACGTACCCGCAGAGGAACGTATCTGCGCATGTCCCACACGGATGACGTAGCAATAAGCGACACTATGGTCACGCTACGCTCTCGGAGGCTCGATCACCCACTCACGTCACGGCAGAACGGCTCACAACGACGCATGCCCCAGTACACCCCCGGGTCCGAACGGGCGACGGCGGCGACCGCCTCCCGCGCCACCTCTCGGCCCGCCGCTCCCACCTCGCTCGACGCGCTGTGGCGGACCTACAAGTCCACGGGGGACTCCCGGCTGCGGGAGCAGTTGATCCTGCACTACTCACCGCTGGTGAAGTACGTGGCGGGCCGGGTCAGTGTGGGACTTCCGGCCAATGTCGAGCAGGCGGACTTCGTCTCCTCCGGGGTGTTCGGGCTGATCGACGCGATCGAGAAGTTCGACCCGGACCGCGCGATCAAGTTCGAGACGTACGCGATCACCCGGATCCGCGGCGCGATGATCGACGAGCTGCGGGCGCTGGACTGGATCCCGCGCTCGGTCCGGCAGAAGGCGCGGGCGGTGGAGCGCGCCTACGCCACGCTGGAGGCGAAGCTGCGCCGCACCCCCAGCGAGCCCGAGGTCGCCGCCGAGATGGGCGTCGGCCTGGAGGAACTGCACGGGGTGTTCAGCGCGCTCTCGCTGGCCAACGTGGTCGCGCTGGAGGAGCTGCTGCACGTCGGCGTCGAGGGCGACCGGCTCAGCCTGGTCGACACCCTGGAGGACACCGGCGCCGACAACCCGGTCGAGGTCGCCGAGGACCGTGAGCTGCGCCGCCTGCTCGCCCGCGCCGTCAACACCCTCCCGGAGCGCGAGAAGACGGTCGTCACCCTCTACTACTACGAGGGCCTGACACTCGCCGAGATCGGCCAGGTACTGGGCGTCACCGAGAGCCGGGTCAGCCAGATCCACACCAAGTCCGTGCTTCAACTGCGGGCAAAGCTCGCCGACGTCGGCCGGTGACAGGGCGGCCGCACTGTCTACAGTGGTGGGATGCCCAGGATTCGAGCGGCCTCGGTGGCCGAACACCGGACGATGCAGCGCCAAGCCCTGCTGGATGCCGCGCGTTCGCTGCTGACCGAGGGCGGCACGGAGGCGCTGACCTTTCCCGCGCTGGCCGAGCGCACCGGCCTGGCGCGCTCCTCGGTCTATGAGTACTTCCGCTCCCGGGCGGCGGTCGTCGAGGAGCTGTGCGCCGTCGACTTCCCCGTCTGGGCGGCCGAGGTGGAGGCCGCGATGGAGGCGGCGGACACCGCGGCGGACAAGATCGAGGCGTATGTACGCAGCCAGTTGACGCTGGTCGGCGACCGCAGGCACCGCGCGGTGGTGGCGATCTCGGCCGGGGAGCTGGAAGCCGGCGCCCGGGAGAAGATCAGGGCCGCGCACGGCGGTCTGGTCGCCATGGTCGGCGCGGCGCTCAGCGCGCTCGGCCACGAGGAGCCGCGGCTGACCGCGATGCTGCTCCAGGGCGTGGTGGACGCCGCCGTCCGCCGGATCGAGCTGGGCGCCGCCGAGGACCCCGAGCAGATCACCGAGGCCGCCGTCACGATGGCGCTGCGCGGAGTGACCGGCTGACCACCCCCGCCCCGTACACCGGCAGCAGGCGCGACGGGCCGGCGCGCAGCAGCCACGGCGGGAGCAGGGAGAGCGGGTCGAGGTAGGCGTCCCCGTGCCGCAGTCCCCAGTGCAGGCAGCTCTCCGGGCAGTGCCCCCGGGCTCCCGTCCCCGCGCCACCCGGCACCCCGCCGGGCTCCAGCACCCCCACCCGCTCCCCGGCGGCCACCCGCGCGCCGACCGCGACCGTGGCGCGCACCGGCTCGTAGGTGATCCGCAGGCCGTCGGCGATCCGCAGCACCAGCACACCGGTCCCGGCCACCGGACCGGCGAAGGCCACCGTCCCGGGCGCCGCCGCCCGCACCACCGCGCCGGGCCCCGCCCGCAGGTCCACCCCGCGGTGCCCGGCCGCCCACGGCGTCGGCGGCGGCTCGAAGCCGCGCAGCACCACCGGCCGCCCCCGGATACCCGGCCCGGCGACCGGCCAGCACCGCCCGCCGTCCACCCCCGAGCACCCCGCCGCCACCCCGGGATCCGACCCCGCCCGCACACCGCCCGCCCCCGCGTCGAACCCCGCCGGACCGACCGCCGCCACCCCCGCCGGGACGGCGGCCAGCAGCGCCGCCGCAACCACCGCGCACCACACCAGAATTGCCATGCCACGACGATCCCGTGTTTCGCGGCCGAGAGATGATCATGGTCCTGGCCTGTGGACAACTTCGATGTCGCCCGGCACTCCGCCGGTCCCGTACACTTTCTCTGGCGATCCGGGTCACCGGGTCGACTTCGCACGCCCCGCCACCAAGTCCCTCGGGACGGTGGCCGCGCCCCTCGGTCCCTCGTGGCACGGCGCGTCGGGACGTCAGGCGCGACCGCCGTCCGGTGGTCGCGATAACCGAGCACCTCAAGGAGTACGGCCATGGCCGTCGTCACGATGCGGGAGCTGCTGGAGAGCGGCGTCCACTTCGGGCACCAGACCCGTCGCTGGAACCCGAAGATGAAGCGCTTCATCTTCACCGAGCGCAATGGCATCTACATCATCGACCTGCTCCAGTCGCTGTCGTACATCGACCGCGCCTACGAGTTCGTCAAGGAGACCGTCGCGCACGGCGGCTCCATCATGTTCGTCGGCACCAAGAAGCAGGCGCAGGAGGCCATCGCCGAGCAGGCCTCGCGCGTCGGCATGCCCTACGTCAACCAGCGGTGGCTGGGCGGCATGCTCACCAACTTCTCGACCGTCTACAAGCGCCTGCAGCGCCTGAAGGAGCTCGAGGAGATCGACTTCGAGGACGTGGCCGCCTCCGGCCTCACCAAGAAGGAGCTCCTGGTCCTCTCCCGCGAGAAGGACAAGCTGGAGAAGACCCTCGGTGGTATCCGCGAGATGCAGAAGGTGCCCAGCGCCGTCTGGATCGTCGACACCAAGAAGGAGCACATCGCCGTCGGTGAGGCGCGCAAGCTCCGCATCCCGGTCGTCGCGATCCTCGACACCAACTGCGACCCCGACGAGGTCGACTACAAGATCCCGGGCAACGACGACGCGATCCGCTCCGTCACGCTGCTCACCCGCGTGATCGCCGACGCCGTCGCCGAGGGCCTCATCGCCCGCTCCGGCGCCGCCACCGGCGACAAGAAGGCCGACGCGGTCGCCGAGCCCCTCGCCGAGTGGGAGCGGGACCTCCTCGAGGGCGAGAAGAAGGCTGACGACGCCCCGGCCGCCGAGGCGCCCGCCGCCGAAGCCGCCGCCGCGCCCGCCGAGACCGAGGCCCCGGCCGAGGCCCCCGCCGAGACCGAGGCGACTCCGGCCGCCGAGGGCGACGCCGAGCAGGCCTGAGCCTTCTCCGCCTTCCAGCACCACGCGTGACGACGGCGGGGGCCGATGCCCCCGCCGTCCACCCGTAGAACCACCGACCATTCGGGAAGAGACTTAAACCCATGGCGAACTTCACCGCCGCTGACGTCAAGAAGCTCCGCGAGCTGACCGCCGCGGGCATGATGGACTGCAAGAACGCCCTTGTGGAGGCCGAAGGCGACCTGGACAAGGCCGTCGAGATCCTTCGGGTCAAGGGCCAGAAGGGCGTCACCAAGCGCGAGGGCCGCTCGGCCTCCAACGGTGCGGTCGTCTCCCTGATCGCCGCCGACAACAGCGAGGGCGTCCTCGTCGAGCTGAAGTGCGAGACCGACTTCGTCGCCAAGGGCGACAAGTTCGTCGCCGTCGCGGACGCCATCGCCGCCCACGTGACCGCCACCAAGCCGGCCGGTATCGAGGTCCTCCTCGCTTCCGAGATCAAGGACGGCCAGACCGTTCAGGCCTTCGTCGACGAGGCGAACGCCACCCTCGGTGAGAAGATCGTGCTCGACCGCTTCGCCCAGTTCACCGACGGCTACGTCGCCTCCTACCTGCACCGCACCAGCCCGGACCTGCCCCCGCAGGTCGGCGTCCTGGTCGAGCTGGACAAGGAGAACGCCCAGGTCGCCAAGGACGTCGCGCAGCACATCGCCGCGTTCGCGCCGACCTTCCTGACCCGTGACGAGATCTCCGCCGAGACGGTGGAGAACGAGCGCCGCGTCGCCGAGGCCACCGCCCGCGAGGAGGGCAAGCCGGACGCCGCGCTGCCGCGTATCGTCGAAGGACGGGTCAACGGCTTCTTCAAGGAGAACGTCGTCCTGGAGCAGGCGTTCGCCAAGGACTCCAAGAAGACCGTTCAGCAGGTGCTCAACGAGGCCGGCGTCACGCTCAAGCGCTTCGCCCGGTTCCGCGTCGGCGTCTGACACCCGTCCCGCCCGGTGTACCAGGGCGGCGAGTGACCGACGACCCCGCTAGGGTCGTACGCGGTCGGCCCACGCCGGCCGGCCGCAGATGTGACGAGGAGGCCATTGCCGTACAGGGACACCCACGAGGACCCGCGGCGATGGCCTCCTTCGTACGTGCACGAGGAGATCTCCATGGATGACGAGGGCGCGAAGACCGCCACCACCCCCGGCAGCGGCCACACGCACCGCCGCTACCTGCTGAAACTGTCCGGTGAGGCGTTCGCGGGCGGCGGAGGTCTGGGCGTCGACCCCGATGTGGTGCACGCCATCGCCCGGGAGATCGCCGCGGTGGTGAGGGACGGGTACGAGATCGCCCTCGTCGTCGGCGGCGGCAACTTCTTCCGCGGCGCCGAACTGCAGCAGCGCGGCATGGACCGCGCCCGCTCGGACTACATGGGCATGCTCGGCACCGTGATGAACTGCCTCGCCCTCCAGGACTTCCTGGAGAAGGAGGGCATCGAGACCCGGGTGCAGACCGCCATCACGATGGGCCAGGTCGCCGAGCCGTACATCCCGCTGCGGGCCGTACGGCACCTGGAGAAGGGCCGCGTCGTGATCTTCGGCGCCGGTATGGGCATGCCCTACTTCTCCACCGACACCACCGCCGCCCAGCGGGCCCTGGAGATCGACGCCACGGCCATGCTGATGGGCAAGAACGGGGTCGACGGGGTCTACGACTCCGACCCCAAGCTCAACCCGGACGCGGTGAAGTTCGACGCACTGGAGTACGGCGAGGTGATCGCCCGCGACCTGCGGGTGGCCGACCTCACCGCGATCACCCTGTGCCAGGACAACAAACTCCCCATCCTCGTCTTCGAGCTGCTTGCCGAAGGGAACATCGCGCGGGCCGTGAAGGGTGAGAAGATCGGCACGCTGGTCAACGACCGGGGCACCCGGGCCTAGCGGCCGGGCGGTCACGCCGCCGACCGGCTCGGCCGGTTCGGGGATGGACAACTCGCTGCCGGTCGGACACCGTGCAGGAAAGACGCGCGCAGGGGCCGCGACCCGGTAGCCCCGCCTTCCGAATACCAGGAGCACATGGTGATTGAAGAGACTCTCCTTGAGGCCGAGGAGAAGATGGAGAAGGCAGTCATCGTCGCGAAGGACGACTTCGCGGCGATCCGCACCGGCCGTGCGCACCCGGCGATGTTCAACAAGATCGTGGCGGAGTACTACGGGGCGATCACCCCGATCAACCAGCTCGCCTCGTTCGCCGTGCCCGAGCCGCGGATGGCGGTGATCACCCCCTTCGACAGCAGCAGCCTGCGCAACATCGAGGAGGCGATCCGCAACTCCGACCTCGGCGTCAACCCGAGCAACGACGGCCGTATCATCCGGGTGGTCTTCCCGCAGCTCACCGAGGAGCGCCGCCGGGAGTACATCAAGGTCGCCAAGACCAAGGGTGAGGACGCCAAGATCTCGATCCGCAGCGTCCGCCGCAAGGCCAAGGAGACGCTGGACAAGCTCGTCAAGGACGGCGAGACCGGCGAGGACGAGGTGCGCCGCGCGGAGAAGGAGCTGGACGACACCACCTCCAAGTACGTCGCCCAGGTCGACGAGCTGCTCAAGCACAAGGAAGCCGAGCTGCTGGAGGTCTGACCGCCGCCGCACGACCGCTCAGCACAGTTCCGTCCCCTGTTCCACTCCCCGGCCGACACACCGACGACGACGCGAGGCGAAGCTCAGTGAACGACTCTTCCTGGGGCGCTTCGCCACGCGCCGGTCACTGGGGAGCGCCCGAGAACACGGTGACGGAACCGGCGGGTTCCGCGCGCGATGACCTGGACGGCGGGAAGACTTCTCCTATGCCCTCTGCCCCGGAGCCGCCGCAATCGCCTCCGCCGCCCGCGAAGAAGTCCGCCGGACGGAACCTGCGCGCGGCGATAGGGGTGGGCGTCGGCCTCGGGGTCGTGATCACCGCCTCGCTCTTCATCGTCAAGGCGGTCTTCGTCGGTGTCGTGGTGGCCGCGGCCGGCGTCGGCCTGTGGGAGCTGACCTCCCGGCTCGCCGAGCGCAAGGGCATCCGCGCGCCGCTGATCCCGCTGCTGGTCGGCGGTACGGCGATGCTGATCGCCGGATATCTGCGCGGCGCGGACGGCGCGTGGGTGGCGATGGCGCTCACCGCGCTCGCCGTCCTGGTCTGGCGGATGACGGAGCCACCGGAGAACTACCTGCGGGACGTCACCGCGGGTGTCTTCGCCGCGTTCTACGTGCCCTTCCTGGCCACCTTCGTGGTGATGATGCTCGCCGCGGACGACGGCCCCCGGCGGGTGCTGGTCTTCCTGCTGCTCACCGTGATCAGCGACACCGGCGCCTACGCGGTCGGCTGGCGCTTCGGCCGCCACAAGCTGGCGCCCAGGATCAGCCCCGGCAAGACCCGCGAGGGCCTGCTCGGCGCGATCTCCTTCGCCATGATCGCGGGCGCCCTGCTCATGCAGTACGTCATCGACGACGGCCGCTGGTGGCAGGGCCTGATCCTCGGCCTGGCCGCCGCGACCAGCGCCACCCTCGGCGACCTCGGCGAGTCCATGATCAAGCGCGACCTCGGCATCAAGGACATGGGCACCCTCCTCCCCGGCCACGGCGGCATCATGGACCGCTTGGACTCCCTGCTCCCGACGGCCCCGGTGGTCTGGCTGCTGCTGGTGATCTTCGTGGGGAACGGCTAGCCCGAGCCGCTCCGGCGATCTGCGACACTTGTCAGATCATGCCTGTGCCTGGAGAACTCACTTTTGCCGCGCCGCGGGGGGCCAAGAAGCCGCCGCGGCACCTCGCCGACCTCACTCCCGCGGAGCGCCGGGAGGCGGTGGCCGAGCTGGGGGAGAAGCCGTTCCGGGCGAAGCAGCTCTCGCAGCACTACTTCGCGCGGTACGCGGACGATCCGGCGGCGTGGACGGACATCCCGGCCGCGGCGCGGGGGAAGCTGGCCGGGGACCTTCTGCCCGAGCTGATGTCGGTGGTGCGGCACGCGTCGTGCGACGACGGCGACACCCGCAAGACGCTGTGGAAGCTGTTCGACGGCACGCTCGTCGAGTCGGTGCTGATGCGCTACCCCGACCGGGTCACCATGTGCATCTCCTCGCAGGCCGGATGCGGAATGAACTGCCCGTTCTGCGCCACCGGGCAGGCGGGCCTGGACCGCAATCTGTCCACCGCCGAGATCGTGCACCAGATCGTGGCCGGAATGCGCAGCCTGCGCGACGGCGAGGTCCCCGGGGGCCCGGCGCGGCTGTCGAACATCGTCTTCATGGGCATGGGCGAGCCGCTGGCCAACTACAAGCGGGTGATCGGCGCCATCCGCCGGCTGACCGACCCCGAGCCCGACGGCCTGGGGCTGTCGCAGCGCGGCATCACCGTCTCCACGGTCGGCCTGGTTCCGGCGATGTACCGCTTCGCCGACGAGGGCCTGAAGTGCCGCCTCGCGGTCTCGCTGCACGCGCCCGACGACGAGCTGCGCGACACCCTGGTGCCGGTGAACACCCGCTGGAAGGTCCGCGAGGTCCTCGACGCGGCCTGGCACTACGCGGACGTCTCCGGCCGCCGTATCTCCATCGAGTACGCGCTCATCCGGGACATCAACGACCAGGCGTGGCGTGCGGACCGGCTCGGCCGGATGCTCAAGAACCACCTGGTGCACGTCAACCTGATCCCGCTCAACCCGACGCCCGGCTCCAAGTGGACGGCGTCCCGCCCCGAGGACGAGCGGGCCTTCGTGGCGGCGCTGGCGTCGCACGGCGTGCCGGTGACCGTACGGGACACCCGCGGCCAGGAGATCGACGGCGCCTGTGGTCAGCTCGCGGCGGCGGAGCGCTGACCTGCTGCTAAGGTGCTCGGGTTGTCGCACGGACTCGTGCGTTCGTACAAATGAACATTCCGACAGGGGAGCGCCTGCGACGGCGCTGAGAGTGCGGCTTCCACACGCCGCAGACCCTCGGACCTGATCCGGGTCATACCGGCGTAGGGAGTCAGCCAGATGAAGTCCATCCGTCGGCGTGCCATAGGCGCGCTCGTCCTCGCCGCCGCGGGAGCCACGACGCTCGCCGCCTGCGGCGGCGGTTCCGGTTCCGGCGATTCGTCCGCCACCGGATCCGGCAAGTCCAAGACCGTCACCCTGGTCAGCCACGACTCCTTCGCCGCCTCGGCGCCGGTGCTCAAGGAGTTCACCAAGGAGACCGGCTACACCGTCAAGGTGCTGCGCGGCGGTGACGCGGGCGCGGCCGTCAACCAGGCGATCCTCACCAAGGACCACCCCCAGGGCGACGTCTTCTTCGGCGTCGACAACACCCTGCTCTCGCGGGCGCTCGACAACGGCCTGTTCACCTCGTACACGGCCAAGGACCTGGGCACGGTCCCCGCCGCGCTCCAGCTCGACGCGGCCCAGCACCGGGTGACGCCGATCGACTCCGGCGACGTCTGCGTCAACTACGACCGGGCGTACTTCACCGCGCACAAGCTGACGCCCCCGGCCACCTTCGCCGACCTGGTGAAGCCCGAGTACAAGAACCTGCTGGTCACCGAGAACGCGGCGACGTCCTCCCCGGGCCTGGCCTTCCTGCTGGGCAGCGCGGCCGCCACCGGTGACGCGAACTGGCAGGCGTACTGGAAGCAGCTCAAGAACAACGGCGTCGAGGTCGTCGACGGCTGGGAGCAGGCGTACAACGACCGCTTCTCCGGCTCCGCGGCGGGCAAGAAGGCCAAGGGCGACCGGCCGCTGGTCGTCTCGTACGCCTCCAGCCCGCCCGCCGAGGTCGTCGGTGTGACCCCGCCGCCCGCCCAGTCGCCGGTCGGCGTCTCCACCGGCACCTGCTTCCGGCAGATCGAGTTCGCTGGGCTGCTGCACGGCGCGAAGAACACCGCGGGCGGCAAGGCGCTGATCGACTTCATGCTCAGCAAGACGTTCCAGCAGGACATGCCGCTGCAGATGTACGTCGACCCGGTGCGCACGGACGCCACCGAGCCGCCGGTGTTCGTGAAGTACGGCGCGAAGGTCGCCGACCCGGAGACGATGGCCCCCGACAAGATCGCCGCCAAGCGCGACGAGTGGGTCAAGGCATGGTCGTCGATCGTCCTGAAGTGAGCCCTGGCGGGCGGACCGCGGAGGCGGGCGCCGCGGCCGTCCGGCCTGCCGGGGGAGCCGCGGGCGCCGGTCCGGACGCCGCGCGTCGCCGCCGCCGGCGCGGCACCGCGGTACGGCTGGTGCTGATGGCGGTGCCCGCCGCCTTCTTCGCGGTCTTCTTCGCCTACCCGGTGGCGTCCATCGTCGGGCGCGGCCTGCGGCAGGACGGCCGCTGGCAGTTCGCCACCATAGGCGACGTATTGGGCGACCCGGACATCCGGCACGTGCTGTGGTTCACCTGCTGGCAGGCGGCGGCGTCCACCGCGCTGACCCTGGCGGTGGCGCTGCCCGGCGCCTATGTCTTCGCCCGGCTCGACTTCCCCGGCAAGCGGCTGCTGCGCGCGGTGGTCACGGTGCCGTTCGTGCTGCCCACGGTGGTGGTCGGCTCGGCGTTCCTGGCGCTGCTCGGCCGCGGCGGCTTCACCGACTCGCTGTGGGGCGTCCGGCTGGACACCACGGTCTGGGCGATCCTCATCGCCCATGTCTTCTTCAACTACGCGGTGGTCGTCCGCACCGTCGGCGGTCTGTGGGCGCAGCTCGACCCGCGCCAGGAGGAGGCCGCGGTGATGCTCGGCGCGAGCCGCCTCACCGCCTGGCGCAGGGTGACGCTGCCCGCGCTCGGGCCCTCGGTGGCCGCGGCCGCGCTGATGGTGTTCCTGTTCACCTTCACCTCCTTCGGCGTCATCCAGATCCTCGGCGGGCCCACGTACTCCACCCTGGAGGTGGAGATCTACCGCGAGACCGCGGAACTGCTCGACCTGCGGACCGCCGCCGTGCTCACCCTGGTGCAGTTCGTGGCGGTCGGCGCGATCCTCGCCGTCCACGCCTGGACGGTACGGCGCCGGGAGTCCGCGCTGCGGCTGGTGGACGCGGCGGGCACCTCGCACCGGCCGCGCGGCCGCGGCGAGTGGGCGATGCTCGGCGGGCTGCTCGCGGTGGTGGCGCTGCTGATCCTGCTGCCGCTGGGCGTCCTGGTCGCCCGCTCGCTGGACGGCCCCGGCGGCTACGGCCTCGCCTTCTACCGCGCGCTCGGCTCCGCGAACGGCGGCACCTTCGTTGTCGCCCCGTTCCAGGCCGTCTGGAACTCGCTGCGGTACGCGGCCGTCGCCACCGTCATGGCACTGGCCATCGGCGGTCTCGCGGCCGCCGCGCTGGTCCGCAGGGCGGGCCGCCTGGTGCGCGGCTTCGACGCGCTGCTGATGCTGCCGCTGGGCACCTCGGCGGTGACCATCGGCTTCGGCTTCCTCATCACCCTCGACAAGCCGCCGCTGGATCTGCGGGAGTCCTGGATCCTGGTGCCGCTCGCCCAGGCGCTGGTCGGCGTGCCCTTCGTCGTCCGCGTCATGCTGCCGGTGCTGCGGGCGGTGGACGACCGGCTGCGGGAGGCGGCGGCCGTGCTGGGCGCGTCCCCGCTACGGGTCTGGCGCGAGATCGAACTCCCGCTGGTCGGCCGGGCGCTGGCCATCGCCGCCGGGTTCGCCTTCGCGGTCTCGCTCGGCGAGTTCGGCGCGACCGTCTTCATCGCCCGCCCCGACAGCCCCACCCTGCCGGTCGCCGTCGCCCGGCTGCTGGACCGCGCCGGGCCCTACACCTACGGCCAGGCGATGGCGCTGAGCACCATCTTGATGCTGGTCTGCGCCGCCTCGCTGCTGATCCTGGAGAACCTGCGGACCTCCGCCGACCGTTCGGGAGAGTTCTAGATGACGCCGACGCGCAAGGCGGAGCAGCCGGACGAGGGCGCGCTGCTGCGGATCGAGGGCGCGACCGTACGGTTCGGCGCGCGGGCCGCGCTGGACGCCGTCGACCTGGAGGTCGGCGCGCACGAGACGGTGTCCGTGCTCGGGCCGAGCGGCAGCGGCAAGTCCACGCTGCTGCGGGTGGTCGCCGGGCTCCAGCCGCTGGACGCCGGGCGGGTGCTGCTCGACGGCGCCGACCAGGCGGCGGTGCCGGCGCACCGGCGCGGTGTCGGTCTGATGTTCCAGGACCACCAGCTCTTCCCGCAGCGCGACGTCGGGGGCAACGTCGCCTTCGGGCCGCGCATGCGGAAGGTGCCGCGGGAGGGGCGGGAGCGGCGGGTCGCCGAACTCCTCGACCTCGTCGGGCTGCCCGGCGCCCAGGGGCGCGCGGTCGCCACGCTGTCCGGCGGCGAGCAGCAGCGGGTCGCGCTGGCCCGGGCGCTCGCCCCCGAGCCGCGGCTGCTCATGCTCGACGAGCCGCTCGGCCAGCTCGACCGCTCGCTGCGGGAGCGGCTCGTGGTGGAACTGCGCCAGCTCTTCGGGCAGTTGGGCACCACCGTGCTGGCCGTCACCCACGACCAGGGCGAGGCGTTCGCGCTCTCGGACCGGGTCGTGGTCATGCGCGACGGGCGGATCGCGCAGTCGGGGACGCCGCTGGAGGTCTGGCAGCACCCCGCTTCCGCGTTCGTCGCCTCCTTCCTCGGCTTCGACAACATCGCCGACGCCACCGTCAGCGGCACCGTCGCCGCCACCCCCTGGGGCAAGGTGCCGGTCCCCCCGGGCTCGCCCCAGGGCGCCCGCCGCCTCCTCGTCCGTCCGGCGGGCGTCCGCCTGACCACTCCCGACGCCGGCCTCCCCTGCACCGTCCTCGCCCGCACCTTCCGCGGCAGCCACATCGCCCTCATCCTCAGCCCCGACCAGGGCCCCCGACTGGAGGCCGAATGCGGGTTGCGCTCCGCGCCGGAGCCCGGGGAACGGGTCGGGGTCACCTTCACCCCGGACGAGGCGGTCGTCCTCCCGGACGAAGGGTGAGCGGCCTTCCCCCCGGGCTGCCGCCCGAGCCCGTCCCCGGGACCTTCCCCCGGCGGGGGGCTGGCCGCGCAGTTCCCCGCGCCCCTTCGGGGCACGGTCCGGCACCCCGGAACGGTGCCTCTGCGTCGCGGGGTGCGGTGATGTAGCCAGCGAGCCAAAGGCGGCGCCGGTGTCGAAAGGGAGAACGCGCGGAGTTCCCCGAGGAACGAGGGGATCGAGCACGATCGACCGTCGACACCGGGTCTAAGCCGCCGGAGGCGAGAGGGCGGCAAAAAAGGGGCTGATGCGGTGCCGCCCACGGAAGACGGCTCCCCCGCACCAGGCACCCCTGCCAGGCCCCCCGCACCAGGCACCCCTGCCAGGCCCCCCCGCACGAGGCACCGCCCCCCTCACCTCCCCGGCGTCGTCGCCAAGTTCGCGATCACCGCGGTCAGGGGGAGGACCACTAGCAGGAGTACCCCCACGCGCAAGGCGACGGCGGTTCTCAGGAGGGCGGGGGAGGCGCCGAGTTGGCGGAGGGCGGTGGTGGAGGGTTCGCGGGCGCGTTTGGTTTCGGAGATCGCGGTGGCGGCGGTGGCGAGGACGCAGACGGCGATGAGGACGGCGGCCATGGAGGTGAGGGGGCCGAAGGGGCGACCGCCCTCCTGGTGGAGGTGGTAGGCGGCGAAGGCCGCGGTGGCGGTGGCGCTGACCACGCCGAGGGGGCGGCCGAGACGGCGGGCCTCCTCCTGGAGGGCGCGGCCCGCGAGCATCCGCAGGGCGCCGGGGCGGAAGGCGGCGAGGAGCCGTCCACAGGCGTGGACGACGCCGGGTCCGGCCATCACCATGCCGACGGTGGTGACGATCCAGCCGCCCACCGCGGCCGGGGTGATCGAGCCGAGGCCGCCGGGCAGCGGCAGCGGGGTCCCGCCGGGCGCGCTGACCTCGATGGCGAGCCCGACCGCGGTGAGCGCGACACCCCACGGCAGCCCGGCGGGCGCCTGCGGGGGCTTGGCCGGAGTGGCTGGAGTGGCCGGTGCCGCCGGTGCGGCGGGGGCGGGCCGCTTCGGCGGTGTCCTCCGGTCGCCGCGGGCCGGCCACAGCGCCGCGGCGCCGATCGCGGCGGCGGCCACTGGCACCAGCGAGAGCAGGGTGATCGTGCCCGCGAGCGGCAGCGGCTTGCCGTCGCCGAGGCCGTCGGACCCGGCGCCGTCGAAGGGCACGCCCGCCAGGTCGCCGCGGAGGCGGAGGAAGACCAGCAGGGCGGCGCCGCTGCCGAGGCCGCAGGCCACCGCCGTGGTGGTCGCGGCCAGCAGGGCCACCTTGATCGGCCCGAGGCCGACCGAGGAGAGCCCGGTGCGCGGCCAGCCGGTGGGCACCGCGCGCGCGGCCACCACCGCGAGCCGTACCGTCACCACGACCGGCACCACGCACCACGCCAGCCGTACCGCGGCGTCGGTGATGGGTTCGGGATGCCCGAGCGCGTAGCCGAGCGCGGACAGTAGCAGCAGGCCGGTCGCCGCGGAGGCCGCGGTGACAAGCGCCCATCGCAGCAGCGCGGTGGTCCGAGCCCCCCGCAGGATGCGCAGACTCAGCACGCGCGGGCACCTCCCCGCGGGCCGGAGCCGACGCCGGGGTTCTTCCGGGCGCTCATACGGAGGCGGGGTACGGGTTGGCGCCGTCGCGTTCCTGGGCCGGCATCGCCGTGCTCGGGCGGCCGTCCACCAAAGTGATGGTCCGGTCGGCGAACCCGGTGACCTCGGGGTCGCCGGTGGCCAGCACCACGGTGATGCCGTGCGAGCGCGCCGCGTTGGTGAGCGTCCGCAGCACCAGCGCGCGGTCGGCGCGGTGCAGCGGCGCCGTCGGGTCGTCGGCGAAGACCACCTCCGGCTTGGCGACCAGCGCCCGCGCCACCGCGACCCGCTGCCGCTGGGCCTGCAGCAGCTGGGCGGGGCGCTTGCGCGCGAGGCCGCCGATGTCGAGCCGGTCCAGCCATTCCTGCGCGCTGCTCCTGGCGGTGCGGTGGCCGGCGCCGCTCATCAGCAGCGGCAGCGCGGCGTTCTCCCAAGCGGTCAGCTCGGGCAGCAGCTGCGGCGTACTTCCGATCCAGCCGAAGCGGTCGCGGCGCAGCTGGTCGCGCGCGGTCTCCGGCAGGGTGTGCACGGGCGCGCTGTTGAACCACACCTCGCCCTGGTCCGGGACGAGCTGCCCGGACAGGCAGTGCAGCAGTGTGGTCTTGCCCGCGCCGCGCGCTCCCGCCACCGCGAGGATCTCGCCCTGGCGTACGCCCAGCGAGACGCCGAGCAGCGCGGGCGAGCCCTGGTGGGAGTGGCGCAGGGCGCGGGCCCAGAGCACATCGTTGTCGGGCGGGGCCACCATGCCGTTACCTCCGCGGTTCGTTCCCCCTGGCACGTCGACACCTGCGTCAACGAATCGGGGGGAGAGCGGTCACTGCCCCGGCACCGTAGGCAAGGTGCCGGGGCAGTGACCCGCAGGCGCGGCGGCCGAGTAGTCCGGACGGGTGTGTGTTCGTTACACCATTCACCCGGGCGGACCAGCTCTCAGAGCTTCGTCCACGCCTCCGTCAGCACGGTGCGCAGGATTCCCTCGATGTCGTCGAAGAGCGCCTGGTCGGAGACGAGCGGCGGGGCGAGCTGTACGACCGGGTCGCCGCGGTCGTCGGCCCGGCAGTACAGACCGGCGTCGTAGAGCGCCTTGGACAGGAAGCCGTACAGGACGCGCTCGGTCTCCTCGTCGGTGAAGGTCTCCTTGGTCGCCTTGTCCTTGACCAGCTCGATCCCGTAGAAGAAGCCGTTGCCGCGTACGTCGCCGACGATCGGCAGGTCGTGCAGCTTCTGGAGGGTTCGGAAGAAGCCGTCCTCGTTGTCGAGCACGTGCTGGTTGAGGTTCTCGCGCTCGAAGATGTCGAGGTTGGCCAGGCCGACCGCGGCGGAGACCGGGTGGCCGCCGAAGGTGTAGCCGTGCAGGAAGGTGTTGTCGCCCTGGTAGAACGGCTCGGCGAGCCGGTCGGAGACGATGCAGGCGCCGATCGGGGAGTAGCCCGAGGTCATGCCCTTCGCGCAGGTGATCATGTCCGGCACGTAGCCGAACTTGTCGCAGGCGAACATCGTGCCCAGCCGCCCGAAGGCGCAGATCACCTCGTCGGAGACGAGCAGCACGTCGTACTGGTCGCAGATCTCGCGGACCCGCTGGAAGTACCCGGGCGGCGGCGGGAAGCAGCCGCCCGCGTTCTGCACCGGCTCCAGGAAGACGGCGGCCACGGTCTCGGGGCCCTCGAAGAGGATCTCCTGCTCGATCTGGTCGGCGGCCCAGCGGCCGAACGCCACCGGGTCGTCGCCGTGGATCGGCGCGCGGTAGATGTTGGTGTTGGGCACCTTGCGGGCGCCGGGCACCAGCGGCTCGAAGGGCGCCTTCAGCGCGGGCAGGCCGGTGATCGACAGGGCGCCCTGGGGGGTGCCGTGGTAGGCGACGGCCCGGGAGATCACCTTGTACTTCGTGTGGTTGCCGGTGAGCTTGTGGTACTGCTTCGCCAGCTTCCACGCGGTCTCGACGGCCTCGCCGCCGCCGGTGGTGAAGAAGACCTTGTTCAGGTCGCCCGGCGCGTAGTTCGCCAGCCGCTCGGCCAGCTCGACGGCCTTGGGGTGGGCGTAGCTCCAGACCGGGAAGAAGGCGAGTTCCTGCGCCTGCTTGTACGCGGCCTCGGCCAGCTCGTGCCGGCCGTGCCCGGCGTTGACCACGAAGAGCCCCGACAGGCCGTCGATGTACCGCTTGCCGTGGTCGTCGTAGATGTACGGGCCCTCGCCGCGGACGATGGTCGGCACCGGGGCGTTCTCGTACGACGACATGCGGGTGAAGTGCATCCACAGGTGGTCGTAAGCGGTCTTCGACAGCTCTGTGTTGGTGGAGTTCATGGCTATCTGGTTCCCCAGGTGTAGGTCTGCTTGCGGAGCTTGAGGTAGACGAAGCTCTCGGTGGACCGCACACCGGGCAGTGTGCGGATCCGCTTGTTGATCATCTCCAGCAGGTGGTCGTCGTCCTCGCAGACGATCTCGACCAGGAGGTCGAACGACCCGGCGGTGACGACCACGTACTCGACCTCGTCGAGCGCGGCCAGGGCGTCGGCGACCGGTTCGATGTCGCCCTCGACGTTGATGCCGACCATCGCCTGCCGCCGGAACCCCACGGTGAGGGGATCGGTGACGGCGACGATCTGCATGACACCCTGGTCGAGCAGCTTCTGGACGCGCTGCCGTACGGCCGCTTCCGACAGGCCCACGGCCTTGCCGATCGCTGCGTACGGGCGGCGCCCGTCCTCCTGGAGCTGTTCGATGATCGCCTTCGACACGGCATCTATCGCCGGCGACGCGCCGTTCTTGTCACGTGTGGCCACGAGCACCACTGTGCAGGAGAGGTCGACGGTCACGCAAGCCCTCCACGATGAAATTCGTAGCTCAGGGGTCTCAGTTTGACTGATTCAGTTGTTCGGTGGATCTGGGTGTGTCGAATACGGCAGTCCTGCGACTAAGCTGGAAGGCGTCTCAGCAAGTGGACAGAACTCAAGGGAGAGAGAGCGCCGTGAGCGAGCTGCGTACGCTGCGTAATTACATCGACGGGGAGTTCCGCGACGCCGCCGACGGCCGGACCACCGAGGTGGTCAACCCGGTGACCGGCACGGTCTACGCCACCGCCCCGCTCTCCGGACAGGCCGATGTCGACGCGGCGATGGCCGCCGCGGCCGCCGCCTTCCCGGGCTGGCGCGACACCACCCCGTCGGAGCGGCAGAAGGCGCTGCTGAAGATCGCCGACGCCGTCGAGGCGCGGGCCGACGAGCTGGTCGCCGTCGAGAGCGAGAACACGGGCAAGCCGATCGGGCTGACCGCCAGCGAGGAGATCCCTCCGATGGTGGACCAGATCCGCTTCTTCGCGGGCGCCGCGCGGATGCTCGAAGGCCGCTCGGCGGGCGAGTACATGGACGGCATGACCTCGATCGTGCGGCGTGAGCCGGTCGGCGTCTGCGCCCAGGTCGCGCCGTGGAACTACCCGATGATGATGGCCGTGTGGAAGTTCGCCCCGGCGATCGCCGCGGGCAACACCGTGGTGCTCAAGCCGTCCGACACCACCCCTGCCTCCACGGTGCTGCTGGCCGAGATCCTCGGCGGCGTCCTGCCCAAGGGCGTCTTCAACGTCGTCTGCGGCGACCGGGACACCGGCCGCGCGATGGTCGAGCACCCGACCCCGGCGATGGCCTCCATCACCGGCTCGGTCCGCGCCGGTGTGCAGGTCGCGGGCTCGGCGGCCAAGGACGTCAAGCGGGTGCACCTGGAGCTGGGCGGCAAGGCCCCGGTCGTCGTCTTCGAGGACACCGACATCCCCAAGGCCGTCGAGGACATCGCGGTGGCCGGGTTCTTCAACGCCGGCCAGGACTGCACGGCGGCCACCCGCGT